>JAHEBI010000049.1 GCA_024642325.1 Eudoraea sp.
AGGATAATCATTCCATTTACCACTATTGCGTTTTTCCGCCCAATCTGGCGAATTCTTATCAAATTCAACAATTTTCTGACCATTAAGCCAATGTTCGACCTTACCCTTATTAAAAATTATCCTGCTGCTATTCCACTCTCCCACAGGTTTCAAGGTTTTGTTTTCATTGGCTATGTGCATGGCATAGTTGGCACCGGTTTTTTGCCAGTCTTCAATGGGTTCTTCAAAACCTACATCATCCAAAATCTGGTATTCCGGCCCGGTTTCATAAGGTGAATGATATATAGTATCCTCTACAACATGATAGAAAACACCACTATTCCCGCCTTTAGAAATTTTCCACTCATATTCCAATTCAAAATTATCATATGTTTCCATACTGATGATATCACCTCCCACATCCCCGGCTTCCCCAAAACATTCAATCACACCATCTTTAATCGACCAATTTGACGGAAGAGAATTCTGGTTGTAACCCCTCCAGTCATTGGCGTCCATAAGGGAAACCCATTCACTTGTTTCCATTTGAATTTCATTGGTGGCAGGTATTTCCACTTTGTTCTTCTCTGTATTCTTACAGGCACCGGTTAAAAGCACCAAACATATTATTGCTAATTGTAGTTTCATATTCTTCAAATTTAAAGTAGTTTCATCCCAACAGGATCCCATTTTATTGCTTTGTCTAAAAAATAACTGTCGTTGCAGGCTAAAGCAGGGGCAGCTGCCCGATAACCAAACACCGCATCTTCCGTTACAGCTTTGCCTCCTCTGATAGCATTGAACCAATTAGAAAAATGATCGTAATGAGCTCCTTTGTAACCTTCTTCGGCCTCAAAAACAATTTCTTCCTGGGGAAGCATCTTTACCCTTGCTTCGGCTATTCCGGTTTGAGATGCCTTGGCCTTTAAAAATGGGTCATTGTCAAATTGTTCATTATTTCTTCTCAATATTACTTTTTCCCATTGTACATCCATTGAACCCTCGCTACCCACAATTCTCAGATAAGTTGTACCGGAAGTACCGTCAACAAAATTACATCGCAGTGAAAGGTTAAATGGAGGATGTTCTTCAGCATCAGGATAATCAAATACACCTAGAAGTACATCCGGCACTTCCCTGCCGTCTTTCCAGTAACGCAATCCTCCTGACGAATATATTTGATTTGGACCTTTGGAGTTGGTGATAAAATGAAGGCTGGAAAAAAGATGTACGAACAGATCTCCCGACATCCCTGTTCCATAGTCTTTGTAGTTGCGCCATCTAAAAAAACGTGTAGCATCAAACGGTCGTTTATTTGTATTCATTAAAAATGTATCCCAATCTACAGTTTTTGGGGAAGCATCCTCAGGAATAGTATATTGCCATGCACCGGTAGGACTTCTTCTGGCCCAAAAACCTTCGGCATAATTTATATCCCCTATTGCTCCCTGTGCCAGAAGCTCTTTGGCCTTTTCATTTCCAAGTGAGGACATTCCCTGGCTACCCACCTGGAATACCATTCCTGTCTCCTTTTGTGCCTTTATGACTTCATGTCCCTCATCCAGGGAATGGACCATTGGCTTTTCACAATAGACATGCTTACCAGCCCTCATGGCATCTATGGAAATTTGTTTATGCCAATGATCCGGGGTGCCAATAATAACGGCATCCACATCTTTTCTGGCCAATACTTCCTTATACTGCTTGGTCGTGAATATTTCTTTCCCCCATCTTTCCCTGGCCCTTTCAAGATGACCATCATATAAATCACAAACGGCAACCAATTTTACACCATCGTGTTTTAGAGCCGTATAAGTATCCTCCGAGCCCATACCCCCCGCGCCTATTAAAGCGATTTGCAAATTACTGTTCGCGCTGTATTTCTTCCTGCTCAAATATGAAATATAAGGCTTTGTTCCTGCGCCTATAATTGCCGGAGTACTTGCCAAAGCCAAAGTTCCTGCTCCAATATTCTTTAAAAATTGCTTTCTGGTTTGGGTAATTTTTTTTGACATAATATATTCTGATTAGTGAGCCTAAATATATCCATTTAAATAGAAATTTTTAAGTTTTATTACCGTAAACTAGATAAATTGATCCCTTAACCGCTTACTTTGGAAAAAATTAACGGAACTCATAAAAACTTCCGTATTAAATAATGTAAATTTGTTTAAACATTACTTGTAATTAATGAACAATGTTAAAAGGTTTTTTAGTATCCGGGATTTAGAAAACCTATCCGGTATTAAAGCGCATACCATTCGAATCTGGGAAAAAAGATATGGGTTATTATCGCCTGAGCGCACAAGTACCAACATCAGGACCTATAGCCTGGCAAGTCTCCAGAAATTATTGAATATTACCCTTCTTTACAACAACGGCTATAAAATATCTAAAATCGCTAAAATACCAGAAACAGACATTCCTGTTATCGTCAGGGAGATAGTGGCTAAAAACAGCACTAAAAATCATGCCATCAATGCCTTTAAATTATCCATGATTAACTTTGACCCGGTTTTGTTCCAAAACACCTATAACAGCCTGCTTGCAGAAAAATCGTTTCGGGATATTTTTTGGGAATTCTTTATTCCCTTATTAAATGAACTTGGTTTATTATGGCAGACAGATACCATTAGTCCGGCGCACGAACATTTTATTACAAATTTAATTAAACAGAAAATTTATACAAGTACAGAGAAATTACAGCTGATGGAACCGACTCAATTGGATAAGGTATTCGTTCTTTTTCTCCCCGAAAATGAGATCCATGAAATTGGGCTTTTATTTATTAATTATGAAATTATTCTCCACGGATATAAGACTATTTATCTGGGACAGACAATGCCATTGGAAAATCTGGCTGACCTGCAAACGTATTATGATAACATACATTACTTATCTTACTTTACCGTAGTACCCACAAAAGAAAGATTAGGGAAGTACATTGCTGACTTTACTAAAATTACAAACAAGAGCAATTCCAAATTGTGGATTTTAGGCAGACAAATTCAACACCTGAATAAAGAAAAACTTCCGCCACACATTCGTACCTTTGAATCTGCCGAACAATTATCCAAAGCATTGTAGGAATCCATTATCTGTAAAACCATGAATACCAACAAGAAAAAAGTTGTAATCATAGGATCGGGGTTTTCATCCCTTTCTGCCTCATGCTACCTGGCAAAAAAAGGGTTTAATGTCAGTCTTTTTGAAAAAAACGATACGGTTGGTGGAAGAGCAAGGCAGCTAATTACCGATGGATTTACATTTGATATAGGTCCGAGTTGGTACTGGATGCCGGATATTTTTGATCGATTCTTTGCAGATTTTGGTAAACAAACCTCGGACTATTATCAATTGGATAAATTAAGTCCCGCTTATAAAATCTTCTTTGAAGACGATATTATAACGATTGGGGATTGTATGGAGAAAATTAGTGAGGAATTTGAACGAATTGAAAAAGGCAGTTCAATACATCTGAAAAAATTTATCTCCAAGGCCCAAAAAAATTATGATATAGCCATCAACGAAATTGTTTATCGGCCAGGGGTTTCACCTTTAGAGTTGGTGACTAAGGACACCATAATCAGACTGGATCAGTTCTTTAAAACTATAAGTCAGGAAGTGCGAAAAAACTTTAAAAATCCGAAACTCATTTCCACGCTTGAATTTCCTGTTTTATTTCTAGGAGCCAAACCCAGTAAAACTCCAGCTTTTTATAGTTTTATGAATTTTGCAGATTTTGGACTTGGAACCTGGCATCCCAAGGGAGGAATGTACCAGATAATCAGGGCAATGAAAAGTCTGGCCCAGGATTTAGGGGTTATAATTCACACAGGTAGTACCGTAGAGAAGATCATCGTTAAAGGTGGTAAGGCAAGCGGGATATTGGTGAATTCTGAAATAATAGAAGCAGATATGGTATTAAGCGGGGCCGATTATCATCATACTGAAACCCTATTGGATGACTCTTACAGGCAATATTCTGAAAAATACTGGGCAAGAAAAACATTTGCACCTTCCTCTTTGTTGTTTTTTATTGGGTTTGATAAAAAATTGGAGAATATTGAACATCATAATTTATTTTTTGACACAGATTTCGGTCAGCATGCCTCAGAAATTTATGATCACCCTAAGTGGCCAACAAGGCCTTTGTTTTATGCAAATTTTCCTTCAGTAACAGATGAAAGTATGGCACCCCCAAACAATGAAACCGGCTTTTTCCTGATTCCAATAGCCCCGGGATTGGAAGACACGCCCCAACTTCGGGACCAATATTTCGATATTATAATGAAAAGATTCCAGACCCGCACAGGTCAGAGTGTAGAAAATAATATTATATTTAAAAAGTCTTTCTGTGTCAATGACTTTAAAGAACAGTATAATTCTTATAAAGGAAATGCTTATGGAATGGCAAATACATTATCACAAACCGCTTTTCTGAGACCAGGATTGAAGAGTAAAAAAATTGATAATCTATTTTTCACCGGGCAATTAACAGTACCCGGTCCGGGAGTTCCTCCTTCTTTAATTTCAGGAAAATTAGTGTCTGAATTAATGGGGAAAAATATTTAATATTAGTAGATGAAAGCTATTTTTGACCATGTTTCCTGTGAATGCAGTAAAATTGTAACTCAATCTTACAGCACTTCCTTTTCGCTCGCTACAAAAATGTTAGCCTCCTCAATAAGAAGCGACATTTACAACATATATGGATTTGTGCGGTGTGCCGACGAAATAGTTGACGCTTTCCATGACTACGACAAGGAAGCGCTTTTCAACAGATTTGAAGAAGACCTGGATTCAACATTAACCGACAAAATAAGCCTCAATCCTATTTTAAACGCTTTTCAGCACACCTACCATAAATACGACATTCCACGTCATTTGGTTAATTCGTTTATGAAAAGTATGCGCATGGATCTTAATAAAAGCGTTTACAGTACGGAAGAAGAATTCAATGAATACATTTATGGTTCTGCAGACGTTGTGGGCCTAATGTGCCTTCGTGTTTTTGTAAAAGGTGACGATGATCGCTATGAAACACTTAAAGATTCTGCCATGGCTTTAGGTTCAGCTTTTCAAAAGGTTAACTTTCTACGGGACCTCAAGGCGGATTACGAACATTTAAATCGTTCTTATTTTCCAAACACGAACCTACTGGAATTGGATGAAATATCCAAACAAAGGATTATTGAGGAGATAAAAGCAGATTTTAAAGCGGGATATGAAGGAATAGTACAGCTTCCCCCTGAAGCAAAATTTGGAGTTTATACTGCTTATAAATATTACTATAAATTATTGCGTAAGCTGCAAAAAACGCCTTCAATGGAAATTAAAAACACCAGAATACGGGTGGCTAATTATCAGAAATTCGGACTTCTTGCAAAGTCATATGTCAATTACAAACTCAATTTATATTAGCATGAAAATTTTAATTTGGATCCTTATTTTCCTGGCCACTTTCGGTTTTATGGAGTTTATGGCCTGGTTTACACACAAATACATAATGCATGGTTTTTTATGGAATTTGCATAGTGACCATCATAAAAAAGATCATGGTTCCTGGTTTGAACGAAACGATGCTTTTTTTATTTTTTATGCAGTTGTAAGCATGACTTTCTTTTATCTCGCGACATACACCACCTTCTGGTACGGTTGGCCACTAGGCTTTGGAATTATGGCCTATGGTGCGACCTACTTTATGGTTCATGATATTTTTATTCATCAACGATTTAAAATGTTTAGAAATGCTAATAACTGGTATGCCAGAGGTGTGCGCAGGGCTCATAAAATGCATCATAAGCATCTTGGTAAGGAACATGGAGAATGTTTTGGTATGCTGATTGTTCCTTTTAAGTATTTTAAGAAATAAAAGCACTGTATTTCGATCCTATAAGCTGGCAGGATTAACTTCGCGAGGATACCGTAATCTTTCTATTGATTTAAAAGACCGTCTAGCAGACTATGTACGCTCTTGTCATTCCAATCCGCAGATCCTGTTTCTGCCACGACAATATTGCCTTTTTTATCAATAATAAATGTAGTGGGATAAGCTACGGAATAAAGGGTTTTAGGCGTAAATCCGGATTCAAAATAGACGGGTAAATTATAATTTTTCTTTGCCATAAAATTTGCCACCTTATCTTTTTTATCCCTGGCAATAAAGAAGAATCTAACCTTGTCTCCATAGGAGTCGTATAAAAGTTGCAAATCGGGCATTTCTGCAACACAAGGGGGACACCAGGTAGCCCAGAAATTGATAAATACAACCTCTCCTTTGTAATCTTCCAGATTCGCCTTTTCTCCCTTGATATCTACAAGTTTATAATCATAATCCTCCAGAAAGAGTTGTTCCCTCTCTGCAACAGGTACCGGATTATGAGCTATTAACTTATTAAGATATACTTTGGCGTGAAAACCTATTGGCGTAAATAAGTATAGTCCCAATGCCAAAATAATGGCAATATTGATTAAATGTGCCTTTTTTAATTTCACTTCTAATTTGTTAATTCATTGAGAAGATTATAGATTCTTTTGTTATCCCAGTCAGCAATTCCTTCCTGTTCTACCCATATGTAGCCTTTTTTATCTATAATATATGATGATGGAGGCTCTAGAATTGGCATGGGAGACCGCTCACCAATAATTAGGTATGTTACCGGAAAAGTAAAATCATTTTTTGTCATGAACTCTTCGACCGGAAGCTTCTCTTCATCAGTAATTATATAAAAATCTACCTTATCCTCATATTTATCGTAAAGATTCTGGATACTTTTAAGTTCTGCAGCACATGGCAAACGCCATGAAGCCCAGAAATTAATAAAAACCACATTCCCTTTGGATTTTTCAAAATTAAAGAACTCCCATTCGGCATTTTTTAGCTTCCAGTTGTAGTCTGGAATCTGTTGTTGCTTCGCAGTTTCAATAAGATGTGGTCTGAAAGAAAATATTCGATTCAACAAAATTTTACCATGATAGCCCAATGGAGTTACAAAAAAAGAAAGCACGAAAGCCATGAAGACGATATTAATTATGGTTTTCTTGCTTATTTTCATTTTAATATGGTTTTTGTCAAAACTAAATAACTCCCGAGGAATATCGGGAGTTATTTTACTTTAATTATGAAGTAAATCAGGCTGCATTTTCCTTCTTTATGACATTTAGAGCAGAACCTTCCCGAAACCATTCAATCTGCTGTAGATTATAAGTGTGTTTCGCTGTAATTAAGTCCTTTGTTCCATCTGAATGTACTACTTCTATGGTTAATGGTTTCTCCGGGGAAAATTCCTTAATATCAATAAAATTAAAGGTATCGTCTTCCCGTATAAGGTCGTAATCAGATTCATTGGCAAAAGTGAGTGCTAACATCCCCTGCTTCTTCAGATTGGTTTCATGAATCCGCGCAAATGATTTTACCAATACTGCCGCAACCCCCAAATGTCTGGGTTGCATGGCCGCATGTTCACGAGAAGACCCTTCACCATAATTGTGGTCGCCAACTACAATAGTCTTGATGCCTTTAGCTTTATAAGCTCTCTGTGTATCAGGCACACCACCATATTCTCCGGTTAATTGATTCTTTACAAAATTGGTCTTTTTGTTAAAGGCATTAACAGCACCTATCAGTGTATTATTAGCTATATTATCCAGGTGCCCCCGGTATCTGAGCCATGGACCAGCCATTGAAATATGATCTGTGGTGCATTTACCATATGCCTTAATAAGAAGCTTCATATTTTGGAGGCTATCATCTGATATAGGCACAAAAGGTTCCAAAACCTGCAACCTTTCGGAATCTTTAGCCACAATTACCTCAACCCCGCTGCCGTCCTCATCTGGAGCCAGGTACCCTGCATCATCCACTTCAAAACCTCTTGGTGGTAATTCAATACCCTCGGGCTCTTTTAATTTAATTTCCTCTCCGTCTTCATTAATTAATGTATCATTCATTGGATCGAAATCTAATCTTCCCGAAAGTGCAATGGCGGCCACCATTTCAGGAGAACCCACAAAGGCATGTGTATTGGGGTTACCATCCGCTCTTTTTGAAAAATTTCGGTTGAAGGAATGTACAATTGTGTTTTTCTCATCTCCTTTAAGATCACTTCGGTCCCATTGTCCTATGCAAGGTCCGCAGGCATTGGTGAAAATAGTTGCTCCAAGGTTTTCAAAAATCTGCAACAATCCATCGCGCTCCGCAGTATATCTGATTTGCTCGGATCCCGGGTTTATTCCAAAATCCGATTTTGGCTTAATTTTATTGTCCACGGCCTGTTTCGCAATTGATGCAGCCCGGGTAAGGTCTTCATAGGAAGAATTAGTACAGGACCCAATAAGTCCCCAATCTACCTGAATAGGCCAGCCATTTGACCTGGCTTTGGGGCCTAGTTCTCCAACCGGAGTTGCCAAATCAGGTGTAAAAGGACCATTTAGATGTGGCCTTAATTCATTTAAATTTATCTCTATCAGTTCATCGAAGTACTTTTCAGGAGAGTCATAGACTTCAGGATCCGCAGTCAGGTAATCCTTTACCTCATTTGCCGCATCCGCTATAACGCTTCTGTCTGTAGCACGGAGATATCTCTCCATTGATGCATCATACCCAAATGTAGAAGTTGTAGCTCCTATTTCGGCTCCCATATTACAGATTGTCCCTTTACCGGTACACGAAAGATTCTTAGCGCCTTCACCAAAATATTCCACTATGGCTCCGGTTCCTCCTTTTACGGTCAGAATACCGGCAACTTTTAAGATCACGTCTTTAGCAGAAGTCCAGCCTGAAATATTACCAGTAAGCTTAACCCCAATTAATTTGGGGAATTTAAGTTCCCAGGCCATACCTGCCATAACATCAACCGCATCTGCTCCACCAACCCCAATGGCCAGCATACCTAAACCCCCTGCATTTACTGTATGGGAATCAGTACCTATCATCATACCGCCCGGAAAAGCATAGTTTTCCAAAACCACCTGATGAATAATTCCTGCTCCTGGCTTCCAAAAGCCTATTCCGTACTTGTTAGAAACCGATTCCAAAAAATTGAATACTTCGGCACTTGTGCTATTTGCGGTTTTTAAATCAATAGCTGCGCCACTTTTAGCCTGGATCAGATGATCACAATGAACAGTAGTTGGAACAGCCACTTTGGGTTTTCCGGCCTGCATAAACTGCAGCAGTGCCATCTGAGCAGTTGCATCCTGACATGCCACTCTATCCGGTGCAAAATCCACATAATCCTTACCTCTACTAAAGGCTTTTGTTGGATTACCTTCCCAAAGATGGGCGTACAATATTTTCTCGGAAAGTGTTAAGGGTCTACCAACTATATCACGAGCCTTGTCAATTCGTTCCGCAATATTCGCGTAAACTCCTTTTATCATGTCAATATCAAATGCCATTATTTTGAGTTTTTCTGTTAAATTAATTCCGCAAAATTAGTAAAATACAAGGGGCAAAAGAAATTTTTCAATAGGATTACATTTTAAATGTGCCTGTAAGATCCGTTTTTGGCAACCCTTACTACTTCAGTATAAAATTCTTCCAATTCAAACCATTGGATTCCCTGTGCTACTGTGATGAGATCAAATTGATCATTTTAAAACCCCGTTTGCCCGGCTCTTTCTTTTTTGTAAACTATTTTCTTTCGCTTTTCTGGACTATTCAGCTGGCCCTGACTTATACCTGTTGCAAATACAGATGTAAAATACATATCAAATTCAACCGCGACCTGACCGTTGCCTGTACCAAAATCCCGGCAACTATCTTCTGTTTTAACAAATTGTAAGATTTCTGAATAAAGTCTACCAGTACAGGAAGGCCTGAACTTTCGATAATATTCAGAATTCTCAGAAAAATGACCCCGTACCTTCTTCATAGAATGTCTGTGATAAGTTTGTTAAAGAAGTTTATTTATGATGTCTTCCTCTGAGATACCTTCTGCTTCTGCTTTGTAATTCTTAATTATCCTGTGTCTGAGAATTCCCATGGCCACAGCCTGCACATCCTCTATATCCGGAGAGAATTTGCCATTGATTGCAGCGTGTGCCTTGGCCCCTAATATGAGGTTTTGGGAAGCGCGTGGACCTGCGCCCCAATCCAGGTATTGTTTGACGTAATCTGAAGAAGTCTCCAGGCCCGGTCTGGTGCTGCTTACCAATTTTACCGCATAATCCACTACATTATCCGGAACAGGTATTCTCCTGATCAAATGCTGAACTTCTAAAATCTCTTCGGCATTAAATAAGGGATCCACTTCAGGGGTTTCATCATTTGTAGTTGTTTTTACTACCTGGATTTCTTCCTCCAAAGAGGGGTATTTTAATTCTATCGCAAACATAAAACGATCAAGCTGTGCTTCCGGCAAAGGATAGGTGCCTTCCTGTTCTATTGGGTTTTGTGTAGCAAGGACAAAATAAGGTCGTGAAAGTTTATGTTGCACACCCGTTATGGTTACGGCCCTTTCCTGCATTGCCTCTAAAAGTGCAGCCTGCGTTTTGGGGGGTGTTCTGTTTATCTCATCGGCAAGAATAATATTAGCAAAAACCGGGC
>JAHEBI010000419.1 GCA_024642325.1 Eudoraea sp.
TTGGGATTCCCCCATAGGATAATATTATAGCATGAAGCATTAATAATTTATTTACTGCCATTTTTATCGTTTCCTGATTGTTTTCCTTTATTCCTTTTTCCAATCCGAGCAAAGATGCAGCACTGCCTGTAATCCTGCCATCGCCATTTTTGGGATTATACATAAAAGCTTGCCCCATAGCGGGAGACCAATCAAGGTTTTGACAATAGTAATCCAATAAAAACTTCCTATGAGTGGCTGCATCCCAGCCTACCTCATAGGTATAGCGATCGTCAAAACCAAGTCCGATATCATCATGGCACCTGATATAGTTTATCCAGGTTCCCTCTGCAGGTTTACCAGGTAAATTCTCAAGATTTTTATACAATAAAAGAGTTTTTTTTGTGGCGATGGAATTCCAAAGTAGTGCCATCAGCGTAGCGTTGTAAGCAATTTCACATTCATTGCCCTTTTTAAAGCCTTCACCAAAATACTTGATAATATCCTGAGGTGCAACTATAGCTTCTGCCAGCAAGATTACCCCTGGGGCAACCACTTGTAAACACATGCGAAAAAGGGAGATAAGGGTATGTGCTTCGGGAAGATTTTGGGAGTTTGTACCTAATTTCTTCCATAGGAATGCCAGGGCATCAAAGCGAATTACATCTACGCCTAAGTTCGCCAATTCTAGCAAATTAGTAAGCATTTCCATAAAGACCATGGGATTGGTATAATTGAGATCCCATTGGTAGTTGTTAAATACGGTAATTACCCATCTATCCATCTTTGTGTTAAAGGTGAAGTTTCCCGGGGAGGTTTCTGGAAAAACTTCCGGCAAGGATTTTTCAAATTCATCTGGTATTTTCCTGTCGGGATAGGTATAGTAAAAGTCCTGGTATTTTTTCTTACCCTCAGCTGCCTTTTTAGCCCATGAAAATTCGTCTGAGGTGTGGTTGACAACAAAATCCATCATCAGATACATATTTTTGGAATGCAGTTCTTTGGTTAGATTCAACAGGTCTGCTTTGGAACCGTATTTTTTGTCCACCTCCGTATAACTGTTTACGGCATATCCCCCGTCGTTTTCCCTTTCAGGTCTTGTCGTAACAGGCATAATATGTAAAAGGTTCACCCCTAATTTTTCAAAATAGGGAATTTTAGATTGAAGACCTTTTAGATCCTTATTGAAGTGATCTACATATAATTGCATACCAACCATCTTTTCTGATTGATACCAATTTCCATCTTTAAGTCTCTTCAGGTCCCGAATTTGAAGATGTTCTGGTCTTTTCTTGAACAGGCCGGGCAATAGTTTAAGCAATTGGGGAAATGAACCATGAATCTCTGACTCAGGATATAGAGATAAAAACAGATTTTGTATAATTGAAAGGTTAGTGGATAACCTTAATTCATATAATTTTTTTAGATCGGCTTTCTCAGGATTAACTAGATCACCTGAAGCCAATAACCTGTGTAATGAGGTTTGGTTCATCTTAATGGTCCAGTTGAGTTTGAGTTGGTAAAGACTTTATTGCTCCGTAATTCATAGTTGTTATAGCCCCTGCCTTATTTGCTGTGGCGATCATTTTTACAAGTAAATCCATATCGTTCGTTACCCTGTCTGTATAGTCCTGCGCAGAAATTTGCTTTAACAGGCAGCCAATAAATGCATCTCCGGCCCCTGTTGTATCCACAGGCTTAACAGCGACACTGGGGATTTTTTGTGATCGACCACGAGAACTGACAAAAGTACCTTCAGCACCCAAGGTAATAGTAATGATTTGCGTGCCACTTTCATGAAAAAAGTCACATGCCTCCGTAATATCATCCTTCCCTGAAATTAGTTTTGCCTCTTCCAGGCTAAACTTACAGAGGGAGGATTTTTCAATAAATGGCATACATTTCTTAATAAAGACATCTGTTTTGTTTTTCCACAGGTCTGCTCTGTAATTCGGATCAAAACTTATAAAGGCATTTTGAGTAAATGCATCAATTAGATAACGACCATAGGCTTCTTCCAGACTTCCTCCCAAAAGGGCAGTAGCAGCCCCAAAATGTACTATATTTTTATTAAACTTATTCTTGATTTCCGGACGATATTTTAGCTCTTTATCGGCGCCCCTGCTAAAGACAAAATCGCGTTCTCCATTCTCATCAATAGAAACAAAGGCCAGAGTTGTAAAAATTTCCGAACGTTGTGCCAGCGTAATGTCAACACCTTCATTTTCTAATACTTTCAGAAGGAAAGTGCCAAAAGGATCATTGCCAACACAACCAATAAATGAACTTTCCCCCCCCAGTTTGGCTATTGCACAGGCAACATTTGCCGGGGCACCTCCTGCCTTTTTTGTAAATTCATTGGCTAGGGACAAATTACTTCCTTGTTTTTCTGCAACAAAGTCAATGAGCAATTCTCCAATACAAAACACTTCTTTCATAAAACTAAACTTAAAGCGATTCCCAAAGTAATGAGAAATAAGGAGCTACTCCAAAAAAACATTATTATTTATTTAAATTTCGTTTTTAAGTTATCGCATTAATATTCATGATATTCATTACTGTTTACAAGGGATAATAATCTTTCTTGCATTTAATAATATTGGCTTTAGCAGAATAATTACGAATTTTGCTAAATGAGAACTTTGGTAATCGGAGACATACATTCAGGTTTTAAAGCTTTAAAACAAGTTTTGGAACGGGCCGGGGTCAGTGAAAATGATCGTTTAATATTTTTGGGGGATTATGTTGACGGATGGAGCCAGGCTGTTGAGACCGTTAATTTTTTAATTGAGTTAAAAACAACGCACCAATGTGTTTTTTTAAGGGGAAACCACGATGAATTGTGTTATGACTGGTTA
>JAHEBI010000420.1 GCA_024642325.1 Eudoraea sp.
AGGAAAATTTAAGGAAGGAATTATAAAGGGAATCCTTATGGCCGGAGAAGAATTAAAGGCTCATTTTCCCTGGAAACCCAATGACACAAATGAATTGAGCAATGAGGTATCTAAAGCTTAGTCTGGTCCTGCTCCTGTTCTGGGGGAGCAATGTTTTTGCGCAATTTAATATCCCTGAAAAACCAAAACTCCAAACCAGCGTATACGATTATATTGGTTTATTGTCCTCAACTGATAAAAATGCATTAGAACAAAAGCTTATCCGGTATTCGGACAGCACTTCCACACAGATTGTAGTTGCTATCATAAAATCAACCGAAGGTGAAAATATCAACTACCTGGGTGCGCAATGGGGAGAAGCATGGGGAATTGGGCAAGCAGTAGAGGATAATGGCATTCTGATCTTACTGGCAAGGGAAGACCGAAGGGTTGCCATTAACACAGGTTATGGCATAGAAGCCACACTGACAGATGCATTATCCAAAAGGATAATTGAAACCGTGATTATTCCTGAATTTAAAGAAGGTGATTACTATGCCGGTTTAGATAAAGGATCTGATGCCATCTTTAAAGTGCTTAACGGTGAATTCAAAGAAGAACGTGCTCCCAAAGGGGATGGACACTTTCCTTTTGAAGCATTTCTGCCCATTATCATTTTTATCATCATCATCATCATACTTAGCAACCGCAACAGAAGAAGTGGCGGAGGCAAAGGAAGAGGCCGTAAAAGAGGCCTGGACCTATGGGATATTATCATCCTCAGCAATATGGGCAGGGGCGGATATAATTCGGGTTCTTCCGGAGGAGGATTTGGTGGAGGTGGTGGCTTCGGCGGGGGCTTCGGCGGGGGTGGCTTTGGTGGAGGTGGTTCATCCGGAGGCTGGTAAGCACTTTAAAATTTAATGGGATAACCACTCCTGGCCAGAAATTCTTTAGCATCCGTAATTGCGAGAATATCCTTAATTGCATCATCCTTATCTGCGGCATTGTCATAATAGGCTTTAATGATCTTATAGCCCACGGCATAACCCAGTAGTATGGGATGATCGTTTTTATCTAATGACTCCCATAACCAATAATTACTATCCTGTTTAGATAAGTCTTGCTCGAACCTCTCCCTTAATTCCTTTTCATTATCATCTACATATTTTAACTGGCTGTAGTCCTCAACATTTCCCCGAACCAGGTAGTAATTAATAAATTGGGCGCCTCCCTCTCTTAAAACCAAATCGAGCATATTATCTGGTTTACTATAGGTCCCGATATATTCCTGAAACCCAAGAGACCTGGCCTGTTGAAAATGTGCAAGCTCATGTACAATTACATTAATCAGCCTATCCGGGTTTTTAAGACCTTTAACAATAGTTATCAACTGGCCTGCTGGTGAAGCCTGCCCTATTCCCCTATTCGCGCCTATTAGCAAATAGGTTGGTGGGTACATCGCGTCCGGGATGATCTCTCCAAACTTTTCAAACTCCTCTAATACCTGTTCCTTAAACTCTGGCAAAGAGTCAAAAAAATTGGAAATCTCAGCATATGCCTCAGGAGCACTTTTAATGGCTGCACTAAGGTTTTTCGGAGTTAAACCGTGCCTGTTGCAATATTCTTTCAGCCCGGGTGATCCCTTATCAAAATAATTTTCCCGGAGTATGGCCAAAGAATCAGATTCCGGGTTCAATAATTTATACGCTTCTATGAAATTAGCAATATCACTGCTGACAATTGCGGCATCTCTAGGCACTAATGGGTATGCAGGTTGCCCTATAGCTTTAAAGCCTAGTATCCCAAAACAAATTAAAGCAAAGTAAAATTTAGATAACATGAGTCATTATGGATTGGTTCGTCTTGAATAAAGAGGAATGAAATCCAAAATTGTTACAGGTGAAATTGAATTTCAACCTTATTTTTTTCTCATGTAAATAGTAACGGGTACTCCTGTATAATCAAAATTCTCCCGGAGTTTATTCTCTAAAAACCTCTTGTAAGGTTCCCGGACGTATTGAGGCAGGTTACAGAAAAAAGCAAATTGCGGATAAGGAGTCGGCAGCTGCGTAATATATTTAATCTTAACATATTTCCCCTTATAAGCCGGAGGTGGTGTATGCTCGATTATAGGGAGCATAACATCATTTAATTTTCGGGTTGGAATCCTTTTAGATCGGTTTTTATAGACTTCTACGGCCGTTTCTATAGCTTTAAATAGGCGTTGTTTAGTATGAACCGACATAAACAGGATAGGGACATCTGTAAAGGGTTCTATAGCTTGTTTTATTTTTTGTGTGTATTGCTTAACAGCGTGGGTATCCTTTTCTACCAAATCCCATTTGTTTACAAGGATCACTATTCCTTTGTTGTTGCGCTGTGCCAACCAGAAAATATTTTCTACCTGTCCGTCAAATCCACGTGTGGCATCCAACAAAAGTATACAAACATCACAGTGTTCAATGGCTCTTACAGAACGCATCACCGAATAAAACTCCAGGTCTTCTTTTACCTTCGCTTTTCGGCGGATACCAGCGGTATCTACCAAATTGAATTCAAAACCAAATCGGTTGTATTTTGTATCTATACTATCACGCGTAGTACCTGCTATGTCTGTAACAATATATCTTTCTTCCCCAATTAAGGCATTGATAAAAGAAGATTTTCCGGCATTGGGCCTGCCAACCACGGCAAATCTGGGCAATTCATCTTCTACTTCTTCACTTTCAGGTAATACCTCAACAAGTGCGTCTAATAATTCTCCTGTTCCGCTGCCATTAATACTCGAAAGATTATAATATTCTCCCAATCCCAGAGCATAAAATTCAACTGCTTCTTCTGCCCGCTTGGGAT
>JAHEBI010000050.1:0-3007 GCA_024642325.1 Eudoraea sp.
CCTTAGCATGCTAATGCCGTGTTCTTCGCTCCCGCAACCGCAAGTTCCACACATAATAATGAATGTTAATTAAACCACTTCCAATGCTTTTACCCTTAATTCTTTTCCCTGAAGGATGCCTTTGAAATTGCTGTGACATTTTGGACAGGCATCGTACAAATGCTGCATCTCAGAAACAGTATCACAATCAATGCATTTGCCTTTGGCATCGATGACGTTAATTTTTCTTACCGCATGTTCCAGTACCGTATCTTTCACGGCAGCTGGCCAAACAAAATCGAGCGACTCAAATTCTATACCTGCCAGGGTGCCTATTTCAAGTTCTATCAAAGAAACAGTATTGGCCTTAGCCTTCGCGGTCTCTTCGGCCGCAATTTTTACGATTCCCAATGCTACAGACAATTCATGCATAATTTTTTCAATCAGTGATTGTGCTGCAATAAGCTACAATAGTAGGGATATAATCTTTTTATTTTCATGACAAATATCATTTTATAAAATGTGTAGTTGTCATAGATTTAAAGCTATCATTTCTCTCACCTTTTATATGGATCGTTAATATGATGTCATCATGGCCACAAAAACAGAAATAAAAGAAACCTATTATGAAAGTATCATAAAGCAAGGATACACCAGAAGGGATTTCATGAAGTTTGCCACCTATATTACTGCTTACATGGGGCTGGAAACTTCGATGATTGCACAGGTTGCCAAATCATTGGAAACCACCTACCGATTGCCGGTTATTTGGGAGCACTATCAGGAATGTACCTGTTGCAGTGAATCCTTTATCCGCTCAGACCACCCAATTGTGGCAGATATTATTCTGGACAAGATTTCATTGGATTATACTTTGACACTTATGGCTGCCTCCGGACATCAGGCCGAAGCCGCCAAAAAGGCAACCATGGAAAAATACAAGGGAGAATATATTCTTTGTGTGGAGGGCTCCGTACCCCTTGGGGATGATGGTAATTATTGCTGTATTGCAGGAAGGTCTGCCAAAGACTTGTTGCTCGAAGCAGCGGAGGGAGCAAAGGCCATCATAGCCTGGGGAAGTTGTGCATGCAATGGTTGTGTGCAGGCAGCCTATCCGAACCCCACGGAGGCGACCCCCATCCATAAGATCATAAAAAACAAACCCATTATCAGGGTACCTGGCTGTCCGCCTATTGGTGAGGTTATGGCCGGGATTGTGGTACACGTAGTCGCTTTTGGCAGGTTACCCGAACTGGACGGATTGGGCAGGCCTAAAGCCTTTTATTCTAAACGGGTACACGACAGTTGTTACCGAAGGCCTTATTACGACGCCGGCCTTTTTGCGGAAACCTTTGATGACCAAAATGCCAAAGAAGGCTACTGCCTTTATAAAGTAGGCTGCCGTGGTCCGATGACTTATAATGCTTGTGGTACTATCAAATGGAATAACGGGGTAAGTTTCCCCATACAATCCGGACATGGTTGTATAGGATGTAGTGAGGAAGATTTCTGGGATAACGGGCCGTTTTATGAACGCTTAACAGGACTTGCAGGATTTGGTATCGAAAGTTCCGCAGATACCATTGGTAAAGTGGCTGCTGGTGTATTAGCCGGAGGTTTGGCAGCCCATGCAATTGCCGCAAATGTTTCCAAAAGAAAGGAACTGAAAGACGAAATATCGAAAGGTAAACAGAACGTGAAAAAATTAGATTCCTAATACATAAATCATGGCAAATAGAATTGTGGTAGATCCTATCACCCGAATTGAAGGTCACTTGCGAATAGAAGTGGAAGTAAAAGATGGTAAAATTACCGAGGCCTATAGTTCGAGCCCTATGGTTCGAGGCCTTGAGAACATCGTTAAAGGACGTGATCCGCGCGACGTCTGGGCTTTTGTACAGCGCGCCTGTGGCGTGTGTACCACAGTACATGCCCTTGCCTCTGTGCGGGCGGTCGAAGACTCATTGGGAATTACCGTTCCGCCTAATGCGGAAATGGTTCGAAATATAATGGAAGGTGCTCTGTATATGCATGACCATACCGTTCACTTTTATCACCTGCACGCTCTTGATTGGGTAGATGTGGTGAATGCCTTACAAGCTGATCCTGTTCAGACTTCTCAGCTTGCCCAGAGCATTTCCAGCTGGCCTAAAAGTTCGCCTGGTTATTTTTCCGATGTAAAAAAACGAGTAACCAAATTTGTTGAAAGCGGTCAACTGGGCATCTTTGCCAATGGTTACTGGGGACACCCGCAAATGAAGCTCCCTGCAGAAGTGAACCTCCTGGCTGTTGCACACTATTTGGAAGCCTTGGAATGGCAAAAGGAAATCGTTAAAGTACATACCATCTTTGGCGGTAAAAACCCACACCCTAACTATCTGGTAGGAGGTATGGCTTGCGCCATTAATACAGAAAGCCCAGGCGGACTCAATGCAGAACGTCTGGCCTATGTAGGGCGCCTCCTAAAAGAGGGCAAACAATTCATTGAACAGGTATATATTCCCGATCTTTTGGCTATTGCATCTTTTTATAAAGATTGGGGTGCCATTGGTAAAGGTTTTGGAAATTATATGTGCTATGGCGATTTTCCTACAAATGGCTATAATAACGTTTCCGGGTTTAAATTTCAACAAGGGATTATCTTGGACAGAGACCTTTCCAAGGTTTACGATGTGGATCACCGAAATGAAGATATTGAAGAATTTGTAAACAACTCGTGGTATGACAACTATACCGAAGGTGCCGATACGGGTAAACATCCCTGGGATGGGGAAACCAATATCAACTATTCCGGACCTAAACCACCATATGACTATCTTGATGTAAACCAGAAATACAGTTTTATCAAAACACCAAGGTGGAAGGGTAAACCCATGGAAGTAGGGCCATTGGCTCGTTTACTGGTAGGATATGCGAGAGGGAACAAGGAAATACAGGATGCGGTAAATGGCGCTTTAAGTCATTTGGACGTACCCGTGGATGCATTGTTTTCTACCCTTGGAAGGACCGCTGCACGCGGCATAGAAAC
>JAHEBI010000050.1:3017-10504 GCA_024642325.1 Eudoraea sp.
ATGGACAAATGGGAACCTGAAAGGTGGGCACCGGAATCCAAAGGGGTAGGCTTTTCCGAAGCACCAAGAGGGGCCCTTGCACACTGGATCAGAATTAAAGACGGTAAAACGGCCAATTATCAATTGGTGGTACCTTCTACATGGAATGCCTCACCAAGAGACCCAAAAGGGCAACGTTCTGCCTATGAATCTACCCTTATAGGGACTCCTGTGGCCGATACGGAATTGCCACTTGAAATTATCAGGACCATTCATTCTTTCGATCCTTGTCTGGCGTGTGCGGTGCATTTATATGACGAACATGGGAATCATATTTCCCAGGTACAAAACATCTCGAGTTGTGACATTTAGAAAGTAACGGATCATGAGAACAAGAACTTATAAACGCGTATATGTTTGGGAATTACCCGTCCGTATTTTTCACTGGATTAATGTGCTATCTATTACCACGCTTGCTATTACAGGCTTTATTATTGCAGATCCGCCAGCCATAATGTCCAATATGGAGGCAAGTGAGAGGTTTTGGTTTGGTACAGTTCGGTTTATTCATTTTGGTACAGCCTATATATTCTTTTTTAATATGATTTTAAGGATTTACTGGTCATTTGTTGGAAACAGATTTTCTAGCTGGAAGGCTTTTATCCCTCGCGATAGGAAGATGTGGCGTAATTTATGGCATGTATTAAAAGTGGATATATTTTTAGGGAATGAGAAACACCCGGATGTCAGGAATATTAGTGTTGGTCATAACACCATGGCAGCGCTTTCATATGTAGTCTTATTTTTAATTGCCCTGGTCCAGGTATTTACCGGCTTTGGCCTTTATTCGTCCATGTCAGGTTGGTGGCTTCCCAAACTCTTTGCCTGGGTAGTGCCTTTCCTAGGAGGTGATTTTATGGTAAGGACCATTCACCATTCGGCTACCTGGCTGTTTATTTTGTTCACATTAATTCATGTTTACCTGGTATTTTACCATGACTGGCTGGAAGGCAGGGGGGAGGTTTCCTCTATGTTTGGTGGATATAAATTTATAAGTCGGGAGCGCATTTCCAAAAAGAAAGTGAATATTACGAATGTAGAAATGCCGGTAGAAACAGAGCCCGATTCAGTTAACTGATACGAAAGGAATACATTAAATATAACAAACCAATGGCCAAGATAGCCCAACCTCCCGTTGCGGTAAGTAGCGATGCTTTTTTCTTTGAAAAGGACAAAACAAATAGTATCCTTATTCTGGGGGTAGGCAATTACCTGATGGGTGATGAGGGAGTAGGAGTCCACCTGATCCAGGAAATGGCCCGAAGAATCCTGCCTGATAATATAGACATTTTAGATGGGGGGACTGGGGGGCTATTACTCCTCAATTGTTTTGAAGCATACAGGACTGTTATTTTTGTAGATGCGACCATGGATGGCAGAGAGGCGGGCACCATTGACTTAATACGTCCTAAATTTGCGTCCGACTTTCCAACTGCACTCAGTGTGCATGATGTTGGTTTGAAGGATATGATAGAAGCCGTTTACCTTACCAATTCACAACCGGATATCCATTTATTCACTATCTCCGTTGAAGAGATAAAACCGATGACAGTTACCTTATCTTCCAAAGTGGCTGCTGCTATCCCTATGGCTGTTGATCAAATTTTGGACCTGGCCGGGAAATTAACCGTGGTTCATCCCTAGCGTATTCATGACCTCTAAAATTATTATCCAAGGTCAGGTACAAGGGGTAGGGTTCAGACCTTTTGTGTATGTTACCGCCCGGAAGTATCAGATTACAGGAACCGTTTCGAACAATGAAGAAGGGGTCATTGTCTTTGCTAATGGAAACAGGGAAACTATAGAGGGGTTTTATCAGGAACTCACCCAATATCCACCAAAGGTAGCCAGGATAAAAGCACACCGCATAGAAGAAATGCCGGCTATGTTTTTTGATGGGTTTTCTATTGTCCCTTCTCAAAAAGGGGGTAAGCTAAATCTGCAATTAACGCCGGATTTTGCATTATGTGATACCTGCCGGGAGGAACTTTTAATGGTGAAAAACCGCAGGTATTATTACCCGTTTACTACCTGTACATATTGTGGTCCGCGTTGGGCGATTACCAATACATTTCCTTTTGAAAGGGCACACACCAACCTGTACTCTTTCCATATGTGCCCTGCTTGTCAGGAAGAATATACCAACCCTTTGGACCGAAGGTTCCATTCGCAAACCAACTCCTGCCCAACTTGTGGCATTACACTTTTCCTTTCCGATGCAAAGGGGAATGAACTAGCGGCAGGTCCGCAAGAGATTTTTAAAAAAATAGTCGCTTTAATCAGGGAAGGAAAGATTATCGCTATTAAGAACACCAGTGGTTATTTACTCTGTTGCGATGCCCAGAATGCTATGGCCATAAAGACCCTGCGTGAACGAAAGCGCAGACCAAAAAAACCCTTCGCCATCCTTTATGCTTCGCTGAAACAGCTTCAGGAGGAAGTTAGTGTAAGTGCGGCCCAGGAGGCAGAATTAATTTCTTCTGAACGTCCTATTGTTCTTATTTCCGGCACAGGTTTTAAGGGGCGTCTGGTCCTTGATGCCCTTGCGCCAGGCCTTAACCAACTTGGGGTTATGTTGCCCTATTCGGGTCTCCTTGAGTTATTAATGAAAGAAGTGGAAACGCCCGTTGTAGCTACAAGTGGAAACATTCATGGTTCACCCATCATTAGCAATTTGGAAGATGCACAAATATCTCTGGCCAAGGTTGCAGATTATTTCCTGCACCACAACCTTGACATTAGCAACGCGCAAGACGATTCGGTGGTAAAATTTACGCCCAAATTCCAACAAAAAATAATATACCGCAGGTCTCGTGGCTATGCACCCAATTACTTTGGCCCCATACCTTTTTCTTCCGAAAAAATCATGGCCCTGGGCGGGCATTTAAAAAGTACCATTGCATTTTACCCCAACGATTTTCTTTACCTAAGCCAATATCTGGGACATCTGGACCATTATGAAGTTTTTAACCGATTTACGGATGCCGTTGCTGCTTTTGTACAACTTTTTGAAGCAAGGCCGGAGGTTATTTTGGTAGATAAACACCCGGCTTATCTAAGCACCCAATATGGTAGGCAGCTTGTCAAAAAATGGGGTGTAGCCTGCCATGAAGTCCAACACCACAAGGCACATTTTGCTGCTGTATTGGGAGAACATCATTTATTTGATCATAACACCCCTGTGTTGGGTGTTATCTGGGATGGTACTGGTTATGGGGACGATGGTCAAATTTGGGGTGGTGAATTCTTCTGCTACCAACAGAAAAAGATGGAGCGTATTGCTCATTTTGATTACTTTGATTGGGTGGCCGGGGATAAAATGGCTAAGGAGCCTAAATTATCATTGCTTTCACTTGCCTGTGATGGTATGGATGAACTTTTGGAATCAAAGTTTGATTCTCGTACCCTGGATATATACCGGACATTATTACAGAAGAATTCCTTAAAGACTTCTTCTGTAGGTAGGCTATTTGATGCTGTAGCTTCACTATTGGGCATTTGCGATACGAATACTTATGAAGGGGAGGCTGCTATTCTGATGGAACAGTATATTGGGGCATACCAACTTTCAAATTGTAAGGCGTATGGTGTAATTTCGGAAACAGGAACTTTACCAACCTTTGATATTATTAGAAATATCTTTTCTGCGGTAGGGCGTGGCGTGCCAAGGGATGCAATAATATGTGATTTTTTATTCACTTTGGCTAACCTTATTTTTCAGGTAGCTCGCCGTCAGCGGCTCAGACATATTGCCTTTAGTGGCGGGGTGTTTCAAAACGCTGTTTTGGTAGATATGCTAAAGGAAATTGGTAAAGACGATTATATACTCTATTTTAATAGAAATATATCTCCAAATGATGAGAATATCGCCTTAGGCCAGCTCATGTATTATGTAAACCTAATTAAACAACAATGAAATATCTCAATGAATACCGAAATCTGGAAGCTACCAAGGGATATCTTAAACTCATTGCGCAAACCGTGACCCGGCCATGGCAGATCATGGAAATTTGCGGGGGACAAACCCATAGCCTGGTCCGAAATGGTATCCTTGAATTACTGCCGGAAGAAGTACAGATGATTCATGGTCCGGGTTGCCCCGTCTGCGTAACTCCCTTACAACTGATAGATAAGGCGGTGGCATTACTAGAGCAGAATGTAATTGTTTGTTCTTTTGGTGATATGGTACGCGTACCTGGCAGTAGTAAAAGCTTGCTGGAAGCCAAGGCCATCGGTGGTGATCTTAGAATCCTTTATTCACCCATGGAAGCGATAAAAATTGCAAGAGAAAACCCGGATAAGGAGGTTGTCTTCTTTGCAGTTGGTTTTGAAACAACAGCTCCGGCCAATGCGTTATCCGTATTACACGCCCAAAAGGAAGGACTTACTAATTATGCTATCCTGGTATCGCATGTATTAGTGCCCCCGGCTATGGAAGGGATTCTGGAGGATAAATTTTGTAATATCAATGCCTTTTTAGGGGCAGGACATGTGTGCGCTATCATGGGAATGCATGAGTATTATCCGTTGGCAGAAAAATACAAGATCCCCATCGTTATTACAGGTTTTGAACCTTTGGATTTAGTAGAGGGGATCTATATGTCGGTAAAACAGTTAGAGGAAGGTCGTTATGAAGTAGAGAACCAGTATGCAAGGGTGGTTAAGGAAGCTGGCAACCCAGAAGCTAAAAAAATCATCGATACCGTATTTGAAGTAGGCGACAGGGCATGGAGGGGTCTGGGGGTGATCCCTAATAGTGGATATGTTTTAAAGAAAACTTATCAGGCGTATGATGCGGAAGTAAAATTTGGGATACAGGCTATGACCGCACCGGAAAACCCCGATTGTATTGCGGGACAAATCTTAAAAGGGATTAAAAAACCCCATCAGTGCAGTCAGTTTGGCAAGACCTGTACGCCCGCCAATCCCCTTGGAGCCCCTATGGTTTCTTCTGAAGGTGCCTGTGCCGCATATTATCATTACGCCAACAATCTAATTTCATCTTAAATTATGGATAGTACAAATAAGGGTTATACAAGTATAAATTTAGGCCATGGTAGCGGTGGGTTAATGACCAGGGAATTACTAGACAGCCATATTTTTAAAACGTTTAGCAATCCTTATCTAGACCAGAAGCACGATGGGGCCATCTTTAATATTGAGGGTCCTATTGCAGTATCCACAGATAGCTTTGTGGTTTCACCTATCTTTTTTAAAGGAGGTAATATTGGGGAACTGGCGGTTCATGGCACAGTCAATGATGTGGCCATGTGCGGCGCTATCCCAAAATTTATTACCCTTTCCTTTATTGTGGAAGAAGGCCTGTCTATAGCAGATTTTACTACAATTATCAATTCCATCAAGTCAGCTGCGGACAAGAGTGGAGTGCAGGTTATAACCGGAGATACCAAAGTGGTAGAAAGGGGTAAAGGCGATAAAATATTTATCAATACTACAGGGTTTGGAGCGGTACACCCAAAGGCAGATATTGCGGCATCTAATATTAGATCAGGGGATAAAATTATTGTCAACGGTCATCTCGCTCAGCATGGTATGGCCATCATGTCTCAGCGGGAGGGATTGGAATTTGAATCGACCATCGTAAGTGATACTACTAATTTAAACTTTATGGTGAAAGACCTGCTAGATGCCTTTGGTTCACAAATACATTTATTGCGAGACCCAACCCGAGGGGGGCTGGCCAGTATACTCTCAGAAATTGCGGAGGATATAAAAAAAGGTATTCAACTAAAGGAAACCAGTCTTCCCATAGAAAAACAGGTAGCAGCTGCTTGCGAAATCCTAGGGTTAGACCCCTTATATGTAGCCAACGAAGGGGTTTTTGTTGCGGTTATAGACAAGGCAATCGAGGCGGAGGTATTGGCCCTGATGCGGAAAGATTCCAAAGGAAAATTTGCTACTTGTGTGGGTGAAGTTACGAGTGAACACCCCGGCAAAGTTGTGATGCAAAGTGCCATTGGGGGCAAACGTATTGTAAGCCCCCTTATCGGAGAGCAGTTACCGCGTATTTGTTAGGCGCTTAAAATCCAGTATACCCCTATTACTATAGCAAAGAGACCACCTGCCAGGCGGATCCCCTTAAAAAAAACTTCATTGTGCCCATTTTTGGAAAGACTGGCTACCGTTCCTATTACAAAGGCAAAAACCGTCATGGCCATAACAATCCCAACTCCAAAACCTATTACATAACTAAAGGCATCGGTTTGCTTCTCAAACCCAAGTACAGGTAGGAATAAAAGAAAATGAGCAATACCCGCCAATCCATGCAGAAATCCAATCGAAAAGGAAGCCCAATGCGATTGTTTAAGTTGGGGGCTATGGTGGTGCGCATGAGTGATTTCCTTCCCGTGGTCATGCGTATGGCGATGAATTAAAGGAACCTCCTCGCTATGGACATGCAAATGCACATGGTTGTTTTCTCTTTTGTAGATGTTGTAGAAGGCCCAGACCCCGATTCCGATTAGTACAAAGCCTACTAATTCCTCACTGTAGTCAGAGATGCGCTCTATAGGGATAAGTTCTTTAAATACTACAAAGAGCACGCCTATAAACAGCATACCCGCCAAATGCCCTATCCCCCAGGATAAGCCTATTTTCCAGGCTTTCCTTTTAGATTCAATAGCAAATGGAACTACTGCTGCCAGGTGGTCTGGCCCTGCAATTACATGGAGCATAGCAGCCAATAAAGCCGCCGCAAAAGGGAACAAAGTTTCCATCATGCAGTTATTGGTGTCTTATAATTAGTGGGCTTCAAGCCAATTATTCCCAATTCCCAGTTCTACGTCCAGTGGTACAAGGAGTTCATAAGCGTTTTCCATTTCTGTTTTGATCATTTCCTGGAGATCTTCCAGTTCTGGTTTATAAACGTCAAAGACCAGTTCGTCATGAACCTGAAGCAGCATCTTGGTTTTATAATTACCTTCTTTAAGCTTTCTGTGGATATTGATCATTGCTATTTTTATAATGTCGGCTGCGCTACCTTGTATTGGGGCATTCACTGCGTTCCTTTCGGCAGCGCCTCGGACAACGGCATTACTAGTATTTATATCCTTTAAATATCGTCTCCTGCCAAGTACAGTTTGCACATATCCATGTTCCCTTGCAAAGTCGATTTGTTCACTGATATAATTACGTAATTTCGGATACGTTTTGTAGTAAGTATCAATTAATTCTTTGGCTTCTGTCCGGGATAGATCCGTTTGATTGCTCAACCCAAATGCCGATACCCCGTAAATTATTCCAAAATTCACAGTTTTCGCATTATTTCTTTGATCTCTGGTAACTTCGTCAAGGGGGACATTAAAAACTTTTGAAGCGGTTGAAGCGTGAATGTCTTCACCATTTCTAAAAGCTTCAATCATAGTCGTTTCTTCACTTAGAGATGCAATTATTCTTAGCTCTATTTGGGAATAATCCGCTGCCAAAAG
>JAHEBI010000421.1:0-556 GCA_024642325.1 Eudoraea sp.
AGTAGTTATTATTTTCTTCCTCTTATCCGGTTATTCCCTGGAGGCACAGTCCACCTCCAATAATGACTTTGTGGAGCATGCTGTCAATATGGAACACGCCGATAAATTCAGTAAGCTGGTTGTTCAGGATTTTAAAGGAAGAATGAAACCTGTGCATACCCTTTCCAGGGAATTGATGCGAAAATTGGCCCGTAAGGAAAGCTTATATGGCTTAACTGCAGATCAGATATTGCTAAGCATGTTCGTAAATAAGGAGGAATGGTACGCAGCTGGAATTATTAAGTTAGGAAAGCATCAGGACATACACGAAAAACTGGGTATCCCCGGAGAATACGGGTCCTATAGTGACTTCTTTTCCACAGATGGCGTCTATAAATTACAGAATGAAGTTCGAAAGGTATATAGCCTGGAGCCAATAGACAGAGGTGTCTATGAAAAAGAACTGATCAAAATTGATGAGAGAGTCAATATTCTGAGTATGATCTTTTCAGGGACTTTACTCAAAATAATTCCTGCGCCAAATGACCCGAATAATACCTGGGTTGCAAACAGTGAG
>JAHEBI010000421.1:566-2815 GCA_024642325.1 Eudoraea sp.
CATGCTGCGGATGACGGCCATAATCACTCAGAAATGGCAGACAGTTTTTTTGAGAACTATACGGCTGCCTTAAAAGAAGCGGGCAATACCGGTAACTATCTGGAAGCGGACCAGCTGGTGGAAGAACTTAAAGTATACCAAAATAGTAACGGGGGTGCAGTTATGCCTTCAGAATCAAAGATCAATGCTGAAATATTATTGAATAAGTTAAATGTATTTACCCGGTTGGCAATATTTTATATCTTCCTTGGAATAGCTTTATTATTCTTTTTATTTTATTCAGTATTCAAACCCAATTCAAATCTGAGGAAAGTATATATTGTGTTATTTTCATTGGTAGCTATTGGCTTTGTTTTACACACCATAGGACTGGGATTACGTTGGTATGTTTCCGGAAGGGCGCCCTGGAGCAACGGTTATGAATCCATGATCTATATTGCGTGGACCTCAACACTGGCCGGGGTATTGTTTACAAGAAAGTCTTTTGGAGGCCTTGCTGCGACCATGGTTTTAGCCGCTACCATTCTTTTTGTTTCTACCTTAAGTTTCCTTGATCCGGAGATTACTCCTTTGGTTCCTGTGTTAAAATCGTACTGGCTTACCATTCACGTGTCTTTGGAAGCGGGTAGTTATGGCTTTTTGATGTTGGGGGCAATTATCGGCCTCATTAATCTGATACTAATGATTTTCTTAAGGGAATCCAACAAGACACAAATAAAGCGGATTGTAAAGGAAATGTCGTATATCAGTGAACTAACCTTAATAGGGGGCTTGTTTATGGTAAGTGTAGGTACTTATTTGGGTGGTGTTTGGGCAAATGAATCCTGGGGGCGTTATTGGGGATGGGATGCAAAAGAAACCTGGGCCCTGGTGACTATTCTGGTCTATGCGTTTATATTGCATATGCGATTGATTCCCAAATTAACAGGACTTTTTGCTTTTAATGTTGCTACCATTTTTGGATTGGCATCGGTAATTATGACCTATTATGGTGTTAACTATTACCTGTCAGGATTGCATTCTTATGCCACCGGAGATTCCGTACCAATTCCTAACTGGGTGTATATAGTTGTTATTTCAATTATTGGTATAAGTGTCCTGGCCTATTTTAAGAAGAGCAAGTATTCCATAATTTCTTAACCAGGCAGAATTACTCTACGAGCGTCCCATTTTCAAGTATCAGATCGTATTTGTAACCTGCTCCGAAATCCCGATTCAGGCTAACCACTGCCTTTATGGTAATGTCTTTACCTTCAGGCACAAAAGTATTTGAAGTAATGACCATATCAAAATCGTCTTTACTTCCGTCCTGTAGATGAATCCAGTTGCGACTCATGATATTGGGGTTTACTTTCACGCATTTACCACTAAGCTGAACAGTATGCCCCTCATACTTTTTAGGATCACTTACCAGCTCCGAAATTTTAATTGTTCCCTTGTGAAGGATAGGCTTTTCGGTATGCGTAGGAATATCTTCTTTGACGGTTAATTCCTTTTTTGCATTATCCTTAGGTGCATCAGTACTTATCACATGTTTGGAATGATCTTCTGAAACTAAGTTAGAAACAAGGTAGATATTATCAAAAACACGGTTGTACTCCTTGCTTTCGAAATCCGTTTTTAGCAAACCACCCCTATATAAATAAACTTCACCCTTATGTATTTCTGCTTTTCTTGTGGCAATCCAAAATTCTTCTTCCCCTTCTTTAACCCTCAGATAAACATATCTGGTAGTAGGGAGAACCTCTTCTACTATTACTTTATGCAATTCATTGCCAACGGCAGTTGTTTCATCCGACGTTACCTGGGTAGCAGGATCTGGCGAAAAAATACCTTTGTTTTCAGTATTTCCATTGTCTGTAGATGGTGTAATTACCTTTGGACCGTTATTGCAGGCAGTAAGGCAGGTTATAAGAAAAAGGATTAAAAAAGAGGCGTAAAATTTAGTTGTCATCGCTTGTTTTTTTGTTTGCTATTAAATCTTTGGACTATTCTTGCGTATATTCTATAATTAGTATCGATATCAGAAATGGCCATCTCGCCTGAAACACTGAATAATAAATTTCTCGTTATGTTATATGATAGATTTGTGCCAATATAATGTTGCAGGTACGCGTCCGTCATACTGCTATAGTTATAATCTACAAATCTATAATAAAAGTCGGCAAATAACTTATTTTTAACCAGATCCCTTGAATATCTTATGGAACCGATATTACTTAAAAGGTAGTTGGACTCATTTCTATTAT
>JAHEBI010000422.1 GCA_024642325.1 Eudoraea sp.
AGGTCCAGGTATGGAATGAGTTCATCAAAGCTATCCTCTCTTTTGATGTTCAGAGCCTGTATTAGTTTAAAACCAATTCCACATCCACATAATTCGTCATATGGATAGTTACAGTCATCTCTTTTTGGGTCCAAAACAGCCACGGCATCAGGTATTTTGACTCCTGGCCTGTGATGGTCACATATGATAAAATCTATACCCTTTTCCCGAGCATAGGATACCTTTTCTATAGCCTTTACACCACAATCCAATGCTATAATAAGTTTAAAATCATTATCCTCTGCAAAGTCAATTCCGGCATACGATATCCCGTAGCCTTCTTTGTATCTGTCAGGGATATAGGTGGCCACATTGGGATATGATGTAAGTAAGTATGACGATAACAAAGCAACTGCTGTGGTCCCGTCTACATCATAATCTCCATAAACAAGGATGTTTTCATTTCCCTCTATGGCATCTTCAATTCGCTTTACAGCCAGTTCCATATCCTTCATCAGGAATGGGTCATGAAGATCTGAGAGTTGTGGCCTGAAAAACCTTCTTGCCTCTTCATAAGATGATATCCCTCGTTGAAGCAATAATTCAGCTATCAGCAAATCTACATGGAGTGTTTCAGCTAAAGCCCTTATTTGCTCTTCATCTTGTTTTGGTTTTAATGTCCAACGCATTATACCATATTTTTTAATCTCTGCTAAAATAAGACAACCTCCTGCATCTTAGTTGCGGAAATAATTTTTTATTCCAAAAGTGATATCCCTCTCGTGCGCTATAGCATAGAGATTAGTTTTTGTGGAAGATCGTTTTTATATCAAGCCTGGCAAATTTCCTGAACATTTCCATTACACCACAATATTTTTCGACCGAAAGGTCTACAGCTCTTTGCAATTTTTTTTCATCCAGATCAGCTCCCCAAAAATGATATTCAATTGTAACAGCATCATAGTATTTGGGATGTTCATCGGTTAGGTTAGCAATGGTTTCTATACTGAAGTCATCCACAACCAGCTTCATTTTTTTAATAAGCGAAGCTATATCAAGACCCGAACAACCGGCCAAAGCTGAAAGCATAAGCGCTTTAGGCCTAAGGCCTTTACCCTCTCCCCCGCTGTCAGGGTCGGCATCTATAATTAAGTTTAATCCGGAGGGATTGGTGCTTTCAAAGGCCATGTTTCCTAACCATTTGGTTGTAATTTGATTTGCTGTGCTCATATTTTTTCGTTTCTTGTAGAGTACAAAAATACGACCACTATGCCACTTGTACAACCTCTTGATCCAAACCATGATCCTCAAACCAGAGAATTAGCTGAATTCTTCAATGAAACCCTGGGGTTTTGTCCAAATTCTGTACTCACCATGCAGCACAGACCTGCAATATCCAAGGCTTTTATTAATCTAAACAAAGCGGTTATGGCCAATGAGGGAAGGGTAACCTCCGCCCTAAAACGAATGATTGCCTGGGTAAGCAGCAATGCAACGGGTTGCCGTTATTGCCAGGCCCATGCCATACGGGCAGCTGAACGTTACGGTGCAGAACAGGAGCAACTGGATAATATTTGGGAGTACAGAACCCATCCTGCCTTTTCGGAAGCTGAACGTGCTGCTCTTGATTTTTCTCTGGCCGCTTCGCAGGTTCCCAATGCGGTGGACGCAAAAATAAAAGATCAATTGTACAGGTATTGGAATGAAGGTGAGATTGTTGAAATGCTGGGGGTAATTTCTCTTTTTGGTTACCTGAACCGCTGGAACGATTCTATGGGGACCACCATTGAGGAGGGTGCAGTGGAAAGTGGGGAGCTCTATTTGGGGAAATACGGTTGGGAAAAAGGGAAACATAAATAACCTGAAAACCAATAGTAAAACCCTTAACAAAATTACCCGGATTTCCGAAAACTATTTTTATTTTTTTCCGGCAACAACCAGTACAAATTCTCCTTTTGGCGGTTTGTTCTCAAAATGCGCCAGGACTTCAGAGGTGCTGCCTCTGATGGTCTCTTCATACATCTTGGTAAGTTCTCTGGAAACCGATATTGGTCTATCCGGGCCAAAGCAGCTTACAAATTGTGATAACGTCTTAAGGAGCTTATGAGGGGACTCATAAAAAACCATTGTCCGGGATTCTTCTGCCAGTTCATTTAATCTGGTTTGTCTGCCTTTTTTTACGGGGAGGAAACCTTCAAACACAAAGCGGTCATTGGGCAGTCCGCTATTTACCAGCGCAGGTACAAAAGCAGTTGCTCCCGGCAGACATTCAATTTCAATTCCACTTTCAATACTGGCCCGGCAAAGTAAAAACCCCGGATCTGAAATAGCCGGAGTACCGGCATCGGAAATTAGTGCAATTTGCTCCCCGCTTTTAAGTCGTTGTACAATGGTATCAAGCGTTTTATGCTCATTATGCATATGATGGCTCTGCATCGGTGTATGTATATTGTAGTGCTTTAAAAGTTTATTGCTTGTGCGGGTGTCTTCGGCTAAAATCAGGTTTACCTCCTTAAGAACTTCTACCGCTCTAAAAGTAATATCCTCCAAATTTCCAATAGGTGTTGGAACAATAAATAACTTCCCTGTCAGCACTATTTTGTGATGTTACCTTTTTGTTAAGGTAGTATGAGCAATATGTAATTCAATAATCCCGGTAAATCCTGTTTTCGACATTATGAGAATCTGCGGTCTATAAGCGCAAAAAACCTGGTTTCATATTCTTCCTTTCCCTCCCATTGATTGTAATCAGGCTTTACCATATTTTCAATAAAGGCAATAGAACGTTCCTGGGAATCTATAGTATTTAACTGGGAAATTA
>JAHEBI010000423.1 GCA_024642325.1 Eudoraea sp.
CTGTCACCATCAATTAAGTATTCGACTTTTCTAAAAACCATTTCCATAAAAATAGTTTGCGGACAAATCCATCCGCAAAATATTCTGCCAAAAATAACCGTAAACAAAATGATAAATACAACACCAAGTAACATGGAGAATACTAACAGATAAAAATCTTGAGGCCAAAATGGTTGCCCGAATATATTGAACTTGCGCTCTAGGACATTAAACAATAAAAATTGATTACCATTAATTTTAATGAAAGGGGATAGAAGAAAAAATGCCAATAAAAACCAGCTGACAACTGTTCTGTAATTTGTGTATTTCCCTTTAGGTTTTTTAGGGTGAATAAAATTACGTTTACCCTCCTTACTTATCGTACTAATTGAGTCTCTAAAATTTTCTTTTTTCTCTTGCATAAAAATGTACTTAAAAAGGCTGTTCTATGTATAAACAGAACAGCCTTCAATCTACTAACTAAAAAAATCAAAACAACAGTACTGCTTTTCGAGAAGATTGGTGAATTGCAGTTACTGTTTAGTCCATATAATTTCACCCTCAGCGGCTTTAGGGTTTGCAGGTGTTGTACCCTGTAAAGAGATCACATAACTAGCAACCTCTTGCATTTCTTGAGCACTTAGAGATGCTTTCCATGAAACCATTCCTTTACCAGACCTTCCACCTTCGCTAATGGTATTGTATACCTTTTCCATACCACCACCAAGAATCCAATGGTCATCTGTTAAATTGGGCCCAATTCCACCCCCGCCATCTGCCATATGACAAGCAACACAATAGGTACCAAAGGTTTTCTTCCCGGCTTCAAGGCTTGCTGCATCTGTTAAAAGAGACACATCAACCTTAAACAAGTCAGGATTAGCTTCTTTATAAGCTTCAACCTCGGCCTTTGCCTCAGCGATTTCTGTTTCTAATTCTTCGTATTGATTGTATTTTTCACTATTAAAAAACACGTTGATGTAATAGAACGCACCTACCAAAATGGTTATGATAAACCCGGCTGTCCACCATGGTGGCAATACATTATCCAATTCTTTAATACCGTCGTAATCATGATCGGTCATGATTTCTTCTTCGTTCTCAATATCTTTAGCTCTTGTTACAGATTGAATGAATTTTTTCCAACCTGAAATTTGATCGTTTTTACTCATCTTTTTTTAATTAATCATTATCAAGGGGTAAACTACTTTTTTCTTCGATGCTCTCTTTGGGAATTCTAAAGGCATAAATTAGCATTACAGTAAAAACCAAAAAGAATAATAGGAGGGATATAATTGGATAAATCTCTATACCCACAATTGAATCGACATGATGTTTTATAAACTTAAGCATACTTTTAGTTTTGTGCAGTTTGTTCTGCTTTAATATCAGTACCCAATCTTTGTAAATAAGCAATTAGTGCTACAATTTCTTTATCCTGAATATTGGCATCACCGTAATTCTTTACAAATTCGGGGTCCTGTCTCAAATTCTTTTCAACTTCAGCCGCTTGGCTTTGCAATAAATAAACTGCCTTATCTAATTCGCCTTGTGTATAAGGAACGCCTAAAATTACCATGGCATTTACCTTATTATTAGTTTGAGAAATATCAAGATTATCTTTAATTAACCAAGGATATTTTGGCATAATCGAACCTGGTGAAGTCAACTGAGGATCTAACATATGATTAAAATGCCAGTTGTCATTATATTTTCCACCAACTCTGTGTAAATCGGGACCCGTTCTTCTCGATCCCCACAAAAATGGATGATCATAAACAAATTCTCCGGCTTTAGAGTACTCCCCATATCGTTCAACTTCAGAACGGAAAGGTCTAATCATTTGTGAGTGACAGTTATTACAACCCTCACGGATATAAATATCTCTTCCTTCTAATTCTAAAGGAGTATAGGGTTTTACTGAAGTGATAGTAGGAATGTTTGATTTCACTACGATCATCGGAATAATTTCTATAACACCACCAATAATAATTGCAATGGTAGTCAAAACAGTAAATAGAACAGTTCTTCTTTCCAACCAGCTATGAACAGTTTCTCCACTCATTCTTCTGTTAGGCACTTCTTTAAGTGGCATTGCTTCTGCCAATTCATCTTCTACCGCTTGACCTTTGATAGCTGTTTTTATTACATTATAGCCCAATAGAATGAAACCTGTGAGGTATAGTGTTCCACCAAATGCTCTTAGAGCATACATTGGCATTAATTGAGTTACCGTTTCGAGGAAATTTCCATAAACTAGCGTTCCGTCAGGATTAAATTGTTTCCACATAGATGCTTGGGTAAACCCTGCTACATAGAGCGGAAGTGCATAGAACAAGATACCCATGGTGCCGATCCAGAAATGCACATTGGCCAATTTTTTTGAATACAATTCTGTTCTCCATAATTTACCGGCTAACCAATAAGTAATTCCCGCAGCCATAAAACCATTCCAAGCCAGAGCTCCAATATGAACGTGAGCAATAATCCAGTCTGTATAATGACCAATTGCGTTTAAATTCTTGAAAGAGAGCATAGGTCCTTCGAAAGTTGACATACCATAACCGGTAATTGCCACGACAAAGAATTTTAGAATAGGATTCTCTCTAACCTTATCCCAAACACCTCTGAGGGTCAAGAGTCCATTGATCATACCTCCCCATGATGGGAAAATTAACATGACAGAGAATACAGTTCCCAAATTTTGAGCCCATTCTGGTAATGCAGTGTATAATAAATGGTGAGGCCCAGCCCATATATAAATGAAAATTAGGGACCAGAAATGTATAATCGAAAGTCTATAGGAATAGACAG
>JAHEBI010000424.1 GCA_024642325.1 Eudoraea sp.
TGTCCGGGATAATTTTTATTAATTTTAACTATTACCAGATTATGAAAAACACCTTCAACAGGAAGAACCATATCAACAATTTCAGGAACCATTGTCATTTTTATTGGAGCCAGAAATATTCTTTCTGTGGCTTTACCTATCCATGCATCCTCCTGTGGAGGAATACCAACTATAGTGGCAGGATAAACAGCATTTTTTTTGTGAGTAATTGCTGTGATATGAAATTTGGGATAATAATCGGCAAGTGAATAGTAACCTGTATGATCACCAAATGGACCTTCTAAAATAAATTCTTCATTAGGATCGATATACCCTTCTATAATTATATCGGCATCGGCAGGAACCTGCAAATCCTGTGTTAAACACTGAACAAGCTCAACCCTTTTCTTTCGAATAAATCCTGCAAGCATAAATTCATCAACACCATCGGGTAATGGCGCTGTGCCGGAATAAGTATATGCAGGATCACCACCCAATGAAATAACGACAGGCATTTTTATTCCCAGCTTCTTATATTCATTAAAATGACGTGCTGAAACTTTATGTCGATGCCAATGCATTGCTGTAAGCTTCGGACCAAAAACCTGCATACGGTAAAGGCCAACGTTTCTTATTCCGGTATTTGGATCTTTAGTCTGGATAACAGGAAGGGTAATAAATGGTCCACCATCTTCGGGCCAACATTTCAGTACAGGAAATTTAGTGATGTCAGGATCCTTCATAACCACTTCCTGACAAGCCCCTCTTCCTTTTATATTTTTAGGCATCCACGATGCGACTTCTCCAAGTTGTGGAAGAAGTTTTAGCTTATCAAGAAAGCTGTTTTTGGGAGCAGTAAAAGTTTTAAATAATCCTTCTATTTCATTTGCTATATCATCAAGTTTATTTACACCTAAAGCCATGGCCATTCTTTTTTCGGTGCCCATGGAATTAATTAACAACGGAAATTCATATCCGGTATTTTCAAATAATAAAGCAGGGCCATATTTTTTTGAAACCCTGTCAGTAATTTCTGTAATTTCCAGATGAGGATTTACATATTCTTTTATTCGAATAAGTTCACCTTCCTTCTCCAGAGTTTCTATAAAATGTTGAAGATTACGATATGCCATTTCTAAAAAGTTAGTTGTACCAGTAACAAATGATTCAACAGTAAAGTTAAGTTAATTGGATGCTAATTATTGATATTAAGAAACAAAAAAAGGCAGAAACTATTCTGCCTTAAACTTTTTAAATTCAAATTAATCAAGCTTCTTCTGTTGATTTAGCTGCTTTTTGAACTTTGTCAAGGATCCAACCGGTAGTAACTGAACTAGGTCTCTCGATAGGTACTCCAAGAGCCCTATCCCACAACAATGAGGTTAATACTCCTATAGCTCGTGATACACCAAAAAGGACAGTATAAAAATCATATTCTTCCAATCCATAGTGAATTAAAAGGATACCACTGTGAGCATCAACGTTAGGCCATGGGTTTTTAATTTTTCCAGTTGACTTGAGAATTTCAGGAGTAACCTCATAAAGTAACTGCACAATTTTGAACAATTCATCATCAGCCATATTTACTTTTGCAAATTCCTGCTGAGCAATGTATCGTGGATCAGTTTTACGTAAAACAGCGTGCCCGTATCCCGGAATCACTCTTCCTTCTGATAATGTTCTTTTAATGTACTCTGCAATTTGATCTTTGGTAGGAACACCTTTAAACTCTTCTCTCAAATCAAGTATCCAACGTGCCACTTCCTGTGCTGCCAGTCCATGTAGCGGACCTGCTAAACCATTCATACCTGCTGCAAGTGATCCGTAGGCATCACTCAAGGCTGATCCAACCAGGTGAGTTGTATGTGCAGAAACGTTTCCTCCTTCATGATCAACATGGATAGTAAGATACAAACGCATCAGTTTACGAAAATCCAATTGATCAAAACCTAACATGTGAGCAAAATTGCCCGCCCAATCGAGTTTTGGGTCAGGCTCAATATGCACACTGTTTTTGTACGTTTTTCTATAAATGTATGCTGCTATACGAGGCAATCGGGCGATGAGGTTCATAATATCCTCATACATTGGATCCCAGTATTCTTTTTTATTTAATCCTTCTCTGTAACGTTTAGCAAATACCGACTCAGTTTGTAATGCCATAATTGCCATACTGAACTGCGTCATCGGATGAGTTTTAGCAGGCAACATATCAAGCATATCAAAAACATGCTTAGGAACATTTGCTCTTTTCATCCACTCATTGTTCACATTAATCACCTCTTCAATGGTTGGAATCTCACCTGTAAGAAGCAAATAGAATATGCCTTCCGGAAGTGGCTCAGGGCCTTCTTTGGATACAGGTAATTTTTCACGTAGTTCAGGAATTGAATACCCGCGAAAACGGATTCCTTCTTCCGGATCCAGTTTGGAAGTTTCGGTAACCATCCCAATCATACCCTTCATGCCGGAATAAACCTGCTCAACGGTATATTGACCAAGGATAAAATCACCATGTTCTTTTATTAATTTTTTAGTTTGCTCAGCCATCGGGCCGGCTTTCGATGCGAATTTTTCTTTTAACTTATCCATTTTGGAACTGACAAAGCTATATTTGAAGAAATAATATTAAGAAGTGTATATTGGTAAACTTACCTGAATACGTTTTTGTTTTCAATTGGCGAAGTTAATGAAAACTTAGCCAAGGGTCAACCCCAAAATTGAGTAAATAGGCTCTATTCCTATTAATAGGTACTGCGGGTAGGAGTTGCTTTTTTCTTTTTCTGCTTGAATCTTTCGTCTCTGATATC
>JAHEBI010000425.1 GCA_024642325.1 Eudoraea sp.
TGCTTTGGCAAATGCCTTAAAAATTGCTTCAATCTTATGGTGTTCGTTGGTTCCTTCGGCTTTTATATTCAAATTGGCTTTCGCTCCATCTGAAAATGATTTAAAGAAATGGTAAAACATTTCCGTCGGCATCTTGCCAATCATTTCTCGTTTAAACTCGGCCTCCCAAACTAACCAGCTACGCCCTCCAAAGTCAAGCGCTACCTGTGCAAGACAATCGTCCATCGGGAGACAAAACCCATAACGTTCCATTCCTAACTTGTTCCCTAAAGCCTTATGGAATATCTCACCCAGGGCAATTCCCGTATCCTCAATGGTATGGTGCTCATCTACTTCTAAATCTCCTTTCACATCAATATCCAGGTCCATCTGACCATGACGGGCAAGTTGATCGAGCATATGATCAAAAAACAGAATCCCTGTTGAAATTTTGCTTCTGCCGGTTCCATCCAAATTCACCCGAATACGAATATCGGTTTCTTTGGTTGTTCTCGAGATTTCGGCTATTCTGTTTTCCAACTTTAAGAAATCATAAACGGCCTTCCATTGGGATGTCTCAAGAGCAATTAATTGTTGTAATTCATCTTTTTTAACCGTTATCTCATTCGTCCCCAAATTGGTGTTGGTATTTATGAAAATCCCCTGGGACCCTAAATTCTTTGCAAGTTCCATATCGGTCAACCGATCGCCAATCACATACGAATTTTCAAGATCATATTCCTCGCTGAAATACTTTTTTAATAAACCCGTGCCGGGTTTTCTGGTCTCGGCATTTTCATGCGGGAAAGTCCTGTCTATAAGAATTTCTGAAAAAACAATCCCTTCGTTTTCAAAACACTTGAGAATAAAATTATGTACCGGCCAAAATGTTATTTCCGGAAACTTCTCCGATCCAAGACCATCCTGATTGGTCACCATGACCAATTCAAACTCCAATTCTTCGGCTATTCTGCTTAGATAGGCAAAAACACGGGGGTAAAATGCTATTTTATCAAAACTATCTATTTGTTCATCTGCAGGTTCAGCTATCAAGGTGCCGTCGCGATCTATGAACAAAACCTTTTTTTTTGTCGCTTTTGATTCCATTACAAAGTGTTTAATAATCTTAACAATGATCTATTTTCTTCCGGGGTTCCTACAGTAAACCTGAGGGTATTTGCACACAGTGCCTGAGCAGACCTGTTACGGACCACCACTCCTGAATCCAATATTTCCCGGTATCTTCTATCTGCATCATCTACTTTTACCAATATAAAGTTGGCATCTGTTGGGTAAATTTCCCGTATAAATTTAATATGGGCTAACTTCTGTACCAGGTCATCCCTTTCCTCTAAGATTTCTTTAATCTGCTCTTCCATTACATTAACATTCTGAAGCATTTTAAATGCTTTCCTTTGTGTAAGTTCATTTACATTGTAAGGCGGTTTTATCCGGTTTAAAATGGCAATCACATCTTCAGATGCGTATCCTATCCCTAAGCGCAAACCTGCCATTCCATAAGCCTTAGAAAATGTTCTCGTCACTATTAGGTTCGGGAACTGTTGAAGTTTATTAAGCCAGCTCTTCTGGCCCGCAAAATCAATATATGCTTCATCTATGACCAGCAATCCTTGAAAGTTGGTCAACAGAGTTTCTATATGTGCTACCGAAAAACTATTACCGGTAGGATTATTAGGCGAACAGAGTAAGACGAGCTTGGTATTCTTGTCTACAGTACTCAAAATTTTATCTACATCCAACTCAAATTTTTCCGTCAGTAAAACCTCCCTGTTTTCAATCGCATTAATACCGGCCAATACATTATACATGCCATAGGTTGGCGGCATGGTAATAATATTGTCTTTTTGTGGTTCGCAAAAGGCCCGGAAAATAAGATCCAATACCTCGTCACTTCCATTTCCAAGAAGAATATTTTCTACGGAAAGAGAATTCCTTTTGGCCAAAAGCAATTTTAACTGGCGCTGATGAGGATCCGGATAACGATTAACCCCATTAGAATAAGGGCTCTCGTTAGCATCCATAAATACCATTTTTGAACCATCTGAGACGTATTCATCCCTGGCAGACGAGTAAGGCTTTAAGTCCCTCACATTTTCTCGTATTAATCTAAAAAGTTCAAATTTCATAAGCCGCATCTATCTAATAATTGTTATGGCCTGTTTTTAAGCTCTGAAGTCGAAGAGAAACCGCATTTTTATGAGCCATTAGCCCCTCCGCCTCTGCCATGATTTCAATCGTACTTCCAATATTCCGTATTCCTGTTTCGGATATTCTTTGAAACGTAATACTCTTCATAAAACTATCCAGATTTACGCCACTGTATTGTTTTGCATAACCGTTTGTAGGCAACGTATGATTAGTTCCGGAAGCATAATCACCTGCACTTTCCGGGGTGTACTCCCCCAGAAAAACAGAACCTGCATTGATCACATTTCTAATATAATATTCCTCATCTTCACAACACACAATAAAATGCTCCGGGGCATATTCATTTATTAATTCCATAGCAGTCTTATCATTTTTCACAAAGATTAACCTACTATTTTCAATTGCCTTTTCAGCGATGACAGCACGTGGCAGGCTGATAATTTGTTTTTGCAATTCTTCCTCTACTTTTTCCAGAAATAATTTGGATGTTGAAACCAGTATTACCTGACTATCTTTTCCGTGTTCTGCCTGACTTAAAAGATCAGAGGCCACAAAAGTTGCATTGGCAGTGTCATCAGCAACTACCAAAAGTTCACTTGGTCCTGCCGGCATATCTATGGCTACCCCAAATTTG
>JAHEBI010000426.1 GCA_024642325.1 Eudoraea sp.
ACCAAAGATGAAATAAATAAAGTCGTAATCAACATGGACTCATTTCTGAATCAGATATAATAACGAAAGGCTCATAAAGTATATAGCCGCACCCTTGAAGTTATGGCTCATATACGAAGCTTTAGCCTTCATTATAAAAAAACAACATTATGAGAGACAATCGGGAACCCTTAATCGAAATTAGCCAGGAAGAATTTAAAACCATTGGTTATGAGCTAATTGACAGGATCGCCGGCCTTATGGATTCAATTGATAAAACACGGGTAACCCCGGGAGAAACGCCTAAAAAATTACAGCATCTATTAGGCCATACCTCTCTGCCGGAAAACGGAAGCCCTGCTGAAGAAATAATTTCCAGAGCGTCCGAATTACTAATAAACCACTCCTTGTTTAATGGTCACCCAAAGTTTATGGGATACATTACTTCATCACCCGCACCTATTGGAATGTTGGGAGACTTATTAGCATCTGCGATTAACCCGAATGTGGGTGCTCAAATATTAAGCCCTATAGCTACAGAAATTGAAAAACAAACTGTACAATGGCTGGCCGAATTCATAGGCGTCTCACCAAATTATGGCGGACTGCTGGTTAGTGGGGGAAATATGGCAAACTTTACGGCATTTCTGGCTGCCAGGACGGCCAAAGCTCCTAAGGGTATTAAAGAAGAAGGTCTAGCAAGTTCTTCCAAAAAAATGATTGCGTATTGCTCAAAAACAACTCATACCTGGATAGAGAAAGCGACAGTTCTTTTCGGCCATGGTTCAAAATCAGTCAGATGGATCCCCACCGATTCCTTAAACAAAATGGATAATGATCTGTTGGAACAAGCCATTAATAATGATTTGAAAGAAGGTCACCAACCGTTTATGGTTGTTGGAACCGCTGGAGATGTAAGTACAGGAGTTGTAGATAACCTTAATGCCATTGCAGGGATTTGCAGGATCTATGATTTATGGTTCCATATAGATGGGGCGTATGGCATACCCGCTGCCGTAATTCCGGAATTGCAACCCATGTTTGAAGGCGTGAAAGAAGCAGATTCCATAGCCCTTGATCCGCATAAGTGGCTGTATGCTCCACTGGAGGCAGGTTGTACTTTGGTAAAAAACCCGCAACACTTAATTGATGCCTATAGCTCACATCCTGAGTATTACAACTTTAGCAAAAATGATGAGGGAGCATCTCAAAACTATTATGAATTCGGGCTTCAAAATTCAAGGGGATTCAGAGCTTTAAAAGTTTGGTTGGCATTGCAGCAGGTTGGAAGAAACGGTTATGTAAAAATGATTAACGAAGATATTGAATTAGCTGAATTGCTTTTTGAGTTAGCAGAGAACCATTCAGAACTGGAAGCTATATCACAAAACCTAAGCATAACAACTTTCAGGTATGTACCCAGAGCGTATACATCGGACATTGAAAACCATGAAACTTACCTAAACACTTTAAATGAAGCTTTAGTGGACGAATTACAACAAGGAGGTGAAGTTTTTTTATCGAATGCAATTGTAAAGGATAAGTATTGTTTAAGGGGATGCATTGTAAATTTCAGGACTTCCAAAAAAGATATCGAAGAGATTGTTGAAATAGTGGTTAAGCAAGGTGAGAAGATACATAACAGGCTATACGAAAAATAGATAAAAAATGCGGGCATTGGCTCTGACCGGAGTTTATGGCCTCCTTAAATTTAAATTGGAATGAGCCTTTTTAACCTCCTATGGGTAACCCAAAAATTGTAACTTTCAAAACGGTAGCAAACCATAGGGAAAACCATTATCGTCCAACTTGATTAATAAGCAATCGTAGAATAATAGGATAAGGTAAAAATAAGTATACATTGATAGCAATTTGGAAGCAAAAGGCCACATAAGTCAAATGGAAATAAACGGACTTACCGATGATGAAGTTTTTCAGCAGAGGGCATTAAACGGTTCAAACCAACTAAGGCAGGAGAAAAATTTATTACTTCAAAATCTTCTTTCGGTAATTAAAGAACCCATGTTTATTTTGTTGCTGATAGCATGTGGTGTGTATTTTTCAATCAGGGATTATTCTGAAGCCTATACCATGCTGTTTGCGCTTTTTTTTGTTGCAGGGATTGATGTTTTCCAAAATTTCCGAACCCAAAAAGCTTTAAAGGCTATAAATCGATTAACTGAGACTAAAACCAAAGTTATCCGCAATGCGGAAACCATTAAAATTGATTCGGAAGATTTGGTCACAGAGGATGTCATTATTTGCGAGGAAGGCATCATCGTACCTGCTGATGCAGAAATCCTTACATCCAATGATTTTTCAATAAACGAATCAATCCTTACCGGGGAATCCGTTTCGGTTGAAAAATTTTCAACTGATACTATATTTCAGGGCACATTAGTTGTCAGGGGATACTGCTGTGCCAGAGTTACAGCGGTAGGGAAACAAACCTCACTTGGCGGAATAGGGGAACTGGTTTCCTCTACAGCCAAGGAAAAAACGCCTCTGCAATTAAAAGTTGCAAATTTTGTGCGAAACATGGTGATTATCGGCAGTATAGCCTTCCTGTTTGTTTGGGGCTATAACTGGTGGGAAAGTGGGAGTGTGCTGCATGGATTAATACATGGCCTGACCATGGCCATGTCCGTCCTCCCCGAAGAAATACCGGTGGCACTTTCAACATTTATGGCTTTTGGTGCTTATAGACTGCTGAAACATGGAATAATTACCAGAAGCCCCAAAACAGTAGAGACATTGGGTTCCGCAACTGTAATCTGTCTTGATAAAACGGGAACACT
>JAHEBI010000427.1 GCA_024642325.1 Eudoraea sp.
CTCTACATTAGCATCATTTTGGTTATAATGTTTAATGAGACGCAGTGCAAATAATACCACATCCCTGTTGTTGGACGTAAGCCATGCTTTAAACCTTGGAGGTGAAAAATCTTCAATATTTTGCAGCACTTCAAGTAATTTTAATTGCTGCCATTCTGAGATTTGGTACTTAGCGGTATCCAAAAAATAAGATATGCCTTCTTGTTTTAAAGTAACCGTGGCTATTTGAGCTTGTTTACGCACCAATCCCCTCTTGTCATTAATAAAGTTTTTTATAAACCCATAAGCGTTTTTTACCTGCATTTGGGTTAATTCAAGAATACCCTTTGAAACCACTTCCCATCGCCAGCTTTTCAGCTTTTTAAAGGCATCAATATGTAAATCAAGGTTCTGGTATAATTTAAACAGACGATGACGTGCATCACCGGAAACGTCCTTTTGAAGATCCAATAGGATTTCTGATAATACTACACGGTTAAAGGGTTCTTTCAGCAGTTCACGGATTTCGACTTTTAACTTTATGTATTCATTTTTTTCATCTTTGGTAGCATCAGCCTCATAGAACAGAAAATTACTGATCATAGGGGCCAGGATCTTTTTTTTGTTGGCTACTTTGGATGCTTTAGCGGAAATTCGATTTCTGAAAATAAAAACACATAAAAAGTATAAGAAACCCAGTGAAGTAAACAAAATTGTTAAATCCCACAAAAGATCCGTATGGATCTTTGGTGCACTTATCAGCGTGAAGCTGTGATATGTATTTATGAGTAATTTCAAAAATTATAGTTTGTTTAGCTCCCTTCCTACTCTAACCAATAACTCCGAAGGACTCACAGGTTTGGATATAAAATCATTGGCCCCCAGTTCAAATGCACTGAGCACATTTTCCTCATTTCCTGCAGATGAAATAATAATTATTGGAATTGTAGAGTTCAATTGATTTCTGACATAATCTATGAGTTCTATTCCTGAGAAATAAGGCATCATAATATCACTGACAATTATATCCGGAGTTGCCTTTTCAAGATACTCCTTCACTTCCCTGCCGTCATTTGCCACATGTACGCTGTATCCTCCCTTCTGAAGTCTATAATCTAATAATGACGCCAATAACTCGTCGTCCTCTGCCAATAATAAGTTCTTTTTTACCATGTTATTCCTCCCTGTTTTTCTTCATTCGGATTAATTCTTCATCAATCAGACCTTCCGTCTTTGGATACTCCTGAATAAATCTGTCCAGTAGAAATTGTATATGCCTTTCATCTTTTGTAGTGTTGGCCGCTGTGTGCATTTGTTCAACAATGGAAAAAAGTTCCATGGTCTGCATCATTTTTAAACCGCATTTTACTTTATGCGCGGCAAATGCTACTCCTTCAACATCTCCTTCATTTAGTTTCATCTTAACATGACCAATAAATTCAAGGGCATTCCTTTTGTAAAGCGCTATCAGTTCCTCTAATAATTCTAATTCGCCCATACAATCTTCTAAAACTGAGTCCAGGTTTAAAGGCAAATGATTTCCCAAATGAGTATCCAAGTCATTGCCTGACGTCGAGCTTATTTTATAGTTCGTTTTAAGACCGGCCCTGTTTTTAACTAATTTTGAAAGCAGTTCTTCCGGGCTAAAAGGCTTAAGTATGAAATCGTTGATTCCATTATCCTGACATTCATTTTTATCGTCAATGGTGAAGTCTGCGGTCAAGGCTATTATGGGAATCTCCGCTACTTCTTTGTTATCGCTCTTACGAATCCTTTGAGTTACTTCAAACCCAGTCATTATGGGCATTCTAAGATCCATGAGCACCATATCAATTGCTGTATTTTCAAGTAGGTTCAAGCCATAGAAGGGGTTTTCTGTAATATAGGTTTTACACCCCCATGAATTTAACCGGCGCTCTATGAGTCTTTGATTTAAAGGGTTGTCTTCAAAGACCAGAATTCTCATTCCTTTGACATCTTCTGTTGAAATTTCACGGTGTTGAGAATTTGATTGCCTTTTAGATGACCCCTTTGCATAAGGCAATGTGAATTGAAATGTAGTTCCAACACCAAGGGTGCTTTCAACTTTTAAGTCCCCTTCAAGTTTTTCAACAATCTGCTTTACTATGTTTAAACCAAGCCCTGTGCCACCATATTTAGAAAAAGTCTGATGATTTGCTTGTTTAAACGAACCAAAAATATGTTCCAAATCCTGTTCGGAGATCCCTATTCCGGTGTCGGTAACCATGAATTCCAAAAAAACTTTTTCAGCACCTTGCCTGATAGGTCTAATTTTTAGCATTATTTCCCCCTTTTCCACAAACTTTATAGAATTACCCAGCAGGTTCAATAAAATTTGTGATAGTTTGGAAGGGTCTCCAATAAGGTTTTCAGGAATATTCTCGTCTATATCAACTTCCAGGTTTACATCTTTACCCAGCATGAGGGTATTACAGAGATAAACAACATCCTGGACAATACTAAAAAAATTAAAGTCTAACCTCTCAAATTTTTCCAATCCCGCTGAAAGTTTAGAGTATTCCAAAAGTTCATTTATTATTTCCATAAGGGAGTTTGAAGCAGATTGTATGGCGTTTACCTGATATCTTTGATCTTCGGAAAGCTCCCCTTCTTTTAAAAGGTCTGCAAAGCCAATAATTCCGCTCAATGGGGTTCTTATCTCGTGGCTTACTGTTGCTATGAGCATTTCCTGGGTCTTTTGCAACTGTTCATTAACAGTTTCTGACATGGACTCGGACTTAGGTGGTATATTTTCCCCCCAAATCCT
>JAHEBI010000051.1 GCA_024642325.1 Eudoraea sp.
ATCTGTATCCAAATTTTCCGGACTTGGAGCATTTGGATCTGTCACTAAATCCAATTCAGTCGTTTCACATGACCACAGAAGGCCAAATAAAAGAAAGAATGAAAATAATTTGTTACTATAATTCTTCATTACAATTTATTTTTTAAAAAGTTAGTTTAAGGTTTAGACCGTATCTTCTGGAATTCCAGGAAGTCAAATAATCCAATCCTTGTGAGTTTCCAACACCCAGACTGTTTAATTCAGGGTCAAAATTAATACTATCTGGAGTATTATAGGCATCTACCCATAAGTTTTGTCCTACCAGAGTAATAATCAAGCTTCCAAATGGGGTCCTGTCCAGGAATTTTTTGGACATGGTATAAGCCAAAGACAATTCTCTAAGTCTGATGTGTGAAGCATCAAAAACAGTTAACTCATCTGTTCCAAATCCGATATTGTCAAAATAAGCCTCTGTTGCGGTTGTCTGAACATCATTAGGCAGCCCTGTAGATTGTCTTACACCCGGCAAGATGACACTTTGAGTTCTGTCAAAGTCTGTTTCTCCGGATAAACCTCGTCCTGCAATAGCACCAATAGTTGTTGATACAATATCACCTCCGTGCTGGTATTCCCACTGCATACTTAACATTAACGATTTAAATCTTATACTGGATCCGATAGTCATGAACCAGTCTGGATTGGGATCTGCTATGAATCTGTTCTCCGGATCCTGTATCCAGGAACCATCTTCATTTACTAAGCGTTCTCCATCAGCATTCCTAAGTACAGCACTACCAAGGATGATTCCTAAAGCTTGTCCGTTTAAAGCCGTGTTGGAGGGGGTACTAAAAATACCACCTACATAGATTTGTTCACCTTCTGCCAAACCGGAAACCGTACTCTCATTGATGGTATAGTTTCCATCTATTCGCCAGGTCCAGTTGTCCGTTTGTATAGGTGTACCGTCAAAAGCAAGTTCGATACCCTTGTTGGTAACATTACCTGCATTCACCGTTGTTTGTGTATATCCAGTTTCCGGTGCTATGGGCCTGTTGATGATTTGGTCATTTGTTTCCCTGTCATAAAAGGTGAAATCAATACCCAATCTATTGTCAAAAGCTCTTGCCTCAAGACCAACCTCAAATTCCTTGGATAATTCCGGTTGCAAATCTGCATTGGCCAATAAGTTATCTACACTGGTTGTAGTAACAGTTTGTCCGTTTGCAGTCTGGAACCCGGCTGGGTTCAGGTTCAGAATATTTCTTGTCCTGTAAAGACCAGGGAAACCTGGTGCAGTACCATAAGATCCTCTAAGTTTCAAGTAATTTAATCCATTTTGAGACCTCATATCCGCAAAGGCCAGTGTAGGAATAAACGAAAGCGAGGTACCCCAGGAGAATTGACCCCTGTTGTCTTTTTCCAGGCCTGAAAACCAATCTTCCCTTGCATTAGCTGTAAGGAATAGGAAACCATCAAAATCCAGAGTAGCCGTAGCATAAGCTGCCGGGTTATTGGATTCAGCTACCGATTGATAGGCCGTAGTATTGGATGGGAATACAGTTCCCTCAATGATAGGACTATGGTTGATATAGTTCCCATGATTTTGAAGTCCGAATACAATCTGATCTCTACTTTCATTGCCTTGTCTTGATGTATCAAATCTTCTTGCGGTTAAACCTACGTTAGCGTTAAGTCCGAATCTTTCGGATAAAGGCTTGTTAATAGAAGCGAAAAAGGTATGATCCCATATGGTAGTTCTTTGCGTAGTAGTTTGCAAATACCCATTAGGATGCAGACCATCATTGGAACCTTTATTGACAGACCTTTCAGCAAATGTTACTCCATTATCAAGGGTGGTCCTCCAATTTATATTGATCCAGTCATTAATTTCATAATTAACGTTGAAAGCCCCAAAAGCCCTTGTTGTATTATTGGTCTGTTTTGAATTTTCAAGTGCCCATACCGGATTGGTTCTGTCATTACCACCTCTGTACCAAAGACTTTCACCGGTAACCGGATGTTGGTAAGGGTCATTTATATTAACACTCCTGGGCAGGTATAAAATATTCCATACCGAAGAAATACCACCTGTACCTGTAGTAGAACTGGTTACGTCACTACCTGTAGAAGCATCAGTAAATGGCGATGATATATCAGTTTGAACATAATTTAATTTTCCGGATACTGTTAGCTTGTTATCAAACTTATAGGTACCACCTACAGAAAAGTTATTTCTGATTAAACTGTTATTGGGAATAAATCCTTGATCCTGAGTATTACCATAGGATACACTGTAATTTCCTTTGTCAAAACTTCCTGCCGCGGTAACGGAAAGAGTGCTAATGGCACCTGTTCTGAAAAAATCTTTTTGTGATTCATAAGGTTTGTATTCAACCAGGGGAGCATCCAAATCTGGACGATCCGGGAAAAGTACAGAAGGTTCCACTCCAAAGTTGTTCAGCATCATTGTCCTGAAAGCATTCGGAATAGTACGCTGGCTGGCAAAGTTAGAACCCCAGTTACTAAAGAAAGCTCCATAAACGTTTTGGAAACCATTACCCCAGTTATTTTGATAATCCGGAAGCACCACATCGTTAAAGAACATTGAAGTGTTTACAGCAACTTCAAATTTCTTGTTACTGTTTTCTCCCGTTTTAGTTGTAATAAGGATTACCCCGTTACGACCCGCACTACCGTATATGGCAGTTGCACTAAGTCCTTTTAAGATACTTACATTTTCAATATCGTTAGGATCCAGATCTGCGAACCTACTGGCTACGTTACCAGATTGGAAATCCCCGGAAGATGCGTCCTGGTTTGCAGTACTTGAGGAAGCATCAAAAGGAATACCATCAACTATAAATAATGGTTGGTTGTTTCCTGTAATAGAAGAGGCACCACGAATAATGATGTTGGTTCCACTACCTGTAACACCACCAGTACCGGTAATCCTAACACCTGCGGCTTTACCACGAAGTATTTTACCAATATCGGTATCTGCTCTGGATTCCAGCTCCTCTGAACTCACAGTTGTTACAGCATAACCTAATGCCTTTTTCTCCTGCTTGATACCCTGAGCTGTTACCACAACCTCTTCAAGAGCTTGGGTATCTTCCTCCATTTGTACACTAATAGTGTTACTCGCACCTACGACAACTCTTACATTTTTTTGCCCAATGTAAGAGAAGAGCAGCGTCTGTCCCTCACTGGCATTAATTGCGTAATTACCGTCGAAATCAGTTTGAGTTCCAGTAGCAGTACCTTCAACCAAGATGTTCACGCCAGGCAACGGGAGACCATCAAAGTCCGTGACCGTACCTGAAATCGTCTTGTCTTGCGCAAATGATAAATGCACAACAAACGCCAATAACAGCGTCAAGATTCCATTTAAATTTGTTCTCATTTTTTAATTATTTGAATTAGCTAACTGCGAAAATCCTAATTTCATGTTAATAATCCAAACTTATTTTAATAAAACTTTAAGACTAATGACAGAAAAAAAAACAATTTAACAGTCTTTTGTTGCATAAGATCGCAACAAAATTGTTAAAAAAGTACAGGATATATTGCTTTATTCCTTATAAAATGAGAATAGTTTGATTTCTGGTAAGAGTTGTTATGAACTTAGCAATTCTGTATTGTCAACAAATCTTCTTCAAAACTTCAGGATTTAAGTACAGGTAGCTCTAAGTTATATTCTATTCATCTTACTTTTTGATTTTGTATGATTTCGGCCTATATATATAAGGTATAAAAACAGTTTAATTTTAAGGCATAAAAAGCTTCCTGCGAATCAATTTAACGCCCTGCAAAAAAGCACAAAAAAAAATTCAGAGAAAATTATAGATTAGCGTTTGAATTATAATGAATAATTACTACATTTGCCAGCCCTTAAACGAGGGTAGTATTTATACATATATATTAGTATGCCAACAATTTCACAATTAGTACGAAAAGGAAGGGCCACAATTACCAAGAAGAGTAAATCGGCTGCTTTGGATTCGTGTCCCCAGCGAAGAGGGGTTTGTACGCGTGTTTATACCACTACACCTAAAAAACCAAATTCTGCAATGCGAAAAGTTGCAAGGGTGAGGTTAACCAATGGTAAAGAGGTGAACGCATACATACCTGGTGAGGGTCACAATCTCCAGGAGCACTCGATAGTATTGGTTAGAGGCGGAAGGGTGAAGGATTTGCCAGGAGTTAGATATCACATTGTCAGAGGGGCTTTAGATACAGCAGGTGTTGCTGGAAGGACCCAAAGAAGATCTAAGTACGGTGCAAAACGCCCTAAAAAGTAATCTAAACTTTTAAGAAGAAGAGATGAGAAAAAGACAGGCGAAAAAACGACCACTTTTACCAGATCCAAGGTTTGATGACCAGCTGGTAACACGTTTTGTGAATATGTTAATGTGGGACGGTAAGAAATCAGTTGCCTTTAAAGTATTCTACGATGCCATAGATATCGTTGAAGAAAAGAAAACAGATGATGAGAAAACTGCATTGGAGCTGTGGAAAGATGCTCTTTCCAATGTAATGCCCCATGTAGAAGTTAGAAGCAGGAGAGTAGGAGGTGCCACATTTCAGATCCCTATGCAAATCAGACCGGATCGAAAAATTTCAACTTCCATGAAATGGCTGATAAGTTTTGCGCGAAAGCGTAATGAAAAATCGATGGCTCAAAAATTGGCAGGAGAAATATTAGCAGCTTCCAAAGAAGAAGGGGCGGCAGTTAAAAGAAGAGTGGATACTCATAAAATGGCGGAGGCTAACAAAGCATTTTCCCACTTTAGATTTTAAAAAATAAAATGGCAAGAGATTTAAAATATACAAGAAATATTGGTATTGCAGCGCATATTGATGCCGGTAAGACTACAACTACCGAACGTATTTTGTTCTATACAGGCGTAAGTCATAAAATAGGAGAAGTGCATGATGGTGCTGCTACTATGGACTGGATGGCGCAGGAGCAGGAACGCGGAATCACAATTACATCTGCAGCTACTACCTGTACCTGGAATTTTCCGACTAAGAACGGACAAATGCTTCCTGAAACTAAACCGTACCATTTTAATATTATAGATACCCCCGGTCACGTGGATTTTACCGTTGAGGTGAATCGTTCCCTAAGGGTTTTGGATGGTCTGGTTTTTCTTTTTAGTGCGGTTGATGGTGTTGAGCCTCAGTCTGAAACTAACTGGAGATTGGCAGACAATTACAAAGTTCCGCGTATTGCCTTTGTAAACAAAATGGACAGACAGGGAGCTAACTTTATGATGGTGTGCAACCAGGTAAAGGAAATGTTGAAATCCAATGCTGTTCCTATTGTATTACCAATAGGTGATGAAGCGGATTTTAGAGGTATAGTTGACCTTGTTAAGAACCGTGCCGTTATCTGGCATGATGAAGATTTTGGCGCTACATTTGATGTTGTCGATATTCCTGAAGAAATGAAGGATGAAGTTCACGGACACCGTGCTGCTTTAATTGAAGCGGTTGCGGAATACGATGAAAGTCTGATGGAGAAATTCTTTGAAGATGAAGACTCTATTACCGAAGATGAGGTACATGCCGCTTTGAGAGCAGCAGTTATGGATATGAGTATTATTCCAATGGTTTGTGGTTCTTCCTTTAAGAACAAAGGAGTTCAATTTCTGTTGGATGCAGTATGTCGTTATCTTCCTTCACCAATGGATAAAGAGGGAATTATAGGAATAAACCCGGATACCGGGAAAGAAGTCTTAAGAAAACCGGATACAACAGAACCATTTGCAGCTTTGGCATTTAAAATTGCAACGGATCCTTTTGTTGGACGTTTGGCTTTCTTCAGGGCATACTCGGGCAAATTGAATGCCGGATCTTACGTACTAAACAATCGTTCAGGGAATAAGGAAAGGATATCGAGGATTTATCAGATGCATTCCAATAAGCAGAATGCCGTAGATTCTATTGCGGCAGGAGATATTGGTGCCGCTGTAGGTTTTAAAGATATTAAAACAGGGGATACACTTTCGGATGAAAAGCATCCTATTATTCTGGAGAGCATGAATTTCCCGGATCCTGTTATCGGAATTGCTGTAGAGCCTAAGACCAAGGCAGATGTTGATAGATTGGGAATGTCATTAGCCAAATTGGCTGAAGAGGACCCCACTTTCGTGGTTAAAACAGATGAAGCATCAGGCCAGACCATTATTTCAGGTATGGGTGAGTTGCATCTGGATATTATAGTAGACCGTTTAAGAAGGGAGTTCAAGGTTGATGTCAATCAGGGAAAACCCCAGGTTGAATACAAAGAAGCAATTACAAGAAGTGCTGATCACAGAGAAGTTTATAAAAAACAAACTGGTGGTCGTGGTAAATTTGCTGATATCGTATTTACAATGGAACCAAGAGATGATGGTAAATCGGGATTGGAATTTGTAAATATTATCAAGGGGGGAAATATTCCTAAGGAATACATTCCTTCTATAGAAAAAGGATTTAGAGAGGCCATGAAGAATGGTCCATTAGCCGGGTTTGAAATGGACAGTATGAAAATCACACTTAAGGATGGATCATTTCACCCTGTGGATTCGGATTCTCTTTCTTTTGAACTGGCAGCTAAAATTGGATATAAGGAAGCTGCCCGGGCTGCAAAAGCGGTTCTTATGGAACCTATTATGAAGTTAGAGGCACTTACTCCTGAAGAGAACATGGGAGATATCGTTGGAGATCTTAACAGAAGGAGAGGTCATGTCACCAATATGGATGACAGGGCGGGTGCTAAAGTTATTAAGGCAGAAGTTCCTCTTTCAGAGATGTTTGGTTATGTAACCGCACTTAGGACATTGTCTTCTGGCAGGGCTACTTCAACTATGGAATTTTCACATTATGCAGAAACCCCTTCTGGTTTGGCTGAAGAGGTTATAAAAGCAGCAACGGGCGTCACCGTCTAAATTTTAGTATTATGAGTCAGAAAATTAGAATAAAACTAAAATCATATGATCATAACTTGGTAGATAAATCTGCTGAGAAGATCGTGAAAACAGTAAAATCAACAGGCGCTGTTGTAACGGGACCAATTCCATTGCCAACGCATAAAAAGATATTTACGGTTTTGCGTTCACCCCACGTGAACAAGAAATCAAGGGAGCAGTTCCAGCTAAGTTCTTATAAAAGACTTCTGGATATTTACAGTTCCTCATCGAAAACCATTGATGCCCTTATGAAGCTTGAACTTCCAAGTGGCGTTGAGGTAGAGATAAAGGTGTGATAGACTATTCCGTTTCAGTTGGAAACGGATAACATGTCCTGAGCGTTTCGCGAAGGAAAAACGGTAACAAAAATATATTCGGGATCGAATTGTTTTTGATCCTGTTTTTTTTGAAGCAAATAGAAGTAGTATAAGAATAATTAATAACTAATAGTAATTATATGTCTGGGTTAATAGGAAAAAAAGTAGGCATGACCAGCATTTTTGACGATAATGGGAAAAACATTCCCTGTACCGTCATAGAAGCGGGTCCATGTGTAGTTACCCAAGTCAGAACCGAAGAGGTGGACGGGTACAATGCCCTTCAGCTTGGTTTCGATGACAAGGCAGAAAAGCGTGCTAATAAGGCTGAAATGGGCCATTTTAAAAAAGCAGGTTCTTCCACCAAAAAGAAAGTCGTTGAGTTCCGGGATTTTGAAGGAGATTTTAAATTAGGCGAGACCGTAGGTGTCGACGTATTTGTGGAAGGTGAATTTGTTGATGTATCGGCCACTACCAAAGGGAAAGGATTCCAGGGAGTGGTTAAGAGACATGGTTTTGCAGGTGTCGGACAGGCAACTCATGGCCAGCATAACAGGCTAAGGGCTCCTGGTTCAATAGGTGCTGCCTCATATCCCGCAAGAGTTTTTAAGGGAATTAAAATGGCAGGAAGAATGGGCGGTACCAAAGTTACAGTTCAAAACCTTAGAGTTTTAAAAGTTGTACCGGAAAAGAATCTTTTGGTTTTGAAAGGTTGTGTTCCCGGTCATAAAAATGCTTACTTAACGATAGAGAAGTAATGAAGGTAGCAGTTTTAGATGTTAAAGGAAAAGAAACCGGTCGAAAGGTAGACCTTTCAGACGCGGTTTATAAAATAGAACCCAACAACCACGCTATTTATTTGGATGTTAAGCAGTACATGGCTCATCAAAGACAAGGTACGCACAGCGCCAAAGAACGGGCAGATATTGTTGGAAGCACCAGGAAGATTAAGAAACAAAAGGGTACAGGTACCGCTCGGGCGGGAAGTATTAAGTCCCCGATATTTCGTGGTGGAGGTAGGGTTTTTGGGCCAAGACCCAAAGATTACAGCCAAAAACTTAATAAGAACGTAAAGAGGTTGGCTAGAAAATCTGCTCTAAGCCTTAAGGGTAAGGATCAGGCAATTATAGTTGTAGAAGACTTCAATTTTGAGTCTCCAAAGACCAAAGAATTCATTCAGGTTTTAAAATCCCTGGGATTGGAAAACAAAAAGTCTTTGTTTGTGTTGGGTGGCTCAAATAATAATGTATATTTGTCGTCGCGTAATTTGAAAGGGTACGAAGTTGTAACTAATTCAGAATTAAGCACTTACAAAATTCTTAATGCAAATCAAATTGTTCTTCTTGAAGGTTCTTTAGAAGGGATTGAAGCGAACTTAAATAAATAGGTTAGACATGAGTGTGTTGATAAAGCCAATTATAACGGAAAAAATGACAGCGGATAGCGAGTTGTATAATCGCTACGGTTTTGTTGTGAATCCTAAGGCCAATAAACTACAGATCAAGGATGCCGTTGAAGCAGCCTATGGCGTTTCAGTGAAGAAAGTTCGAACAATGAATTATGGACCCTCACGCAAAACCCGGTTTACAAAAACTGGAGTTCAGCATGGGAAGTCCGGTGCATTTAAGAAAGCCATTGTTGATGTGGAAGAAGGGGAAGTAATCGATTTTTACAGTAATCTATAAAGACACGAAATGTCAGTTAGAAAATTAAAACCGATCACTCCAGGACAGCGTTTTAAAGTAGTAAACGGGTTTGACGCCATTACTACTGATAAGCCGGAGAAAAGCTTGCTTGCTCCGAAAAAAAGGTCTGGAGGTAGAAACAGTCAAGGAAAGATGACCATACGCCATAGAGGTGGTGGGCATAAAAGAAGGTACCGAATAATTGATTTCAAGAGGGATAAGCAGGACATTGCTGCAGAAGTAAAGTCTATCCAGTATGATCCTAATAGAACTTCTTTTATTGCCTTAGTGGAATACGCGGATGGTGAAAAGCGATATATTATTGCTCAAAACGGTTTGCAGGTTGGACAGAAAATATCCTCAGGAGAAAATGCAGCTCCGGAGATAGGTAATGCCCTCCCTCTAAGTAAAATTCCTTTGGGAACTATTATTTCTTGTATTGAGTTACGTCCCGGTCAGGGAGCGATAATGGCAAGAAGCGCTGGGACTTTTGCCCAGTTAATGGCGAGAGAGGGAAAGTATGCCACTGTAAAATTGCCTTCAGGCGAGACAAGATTGGTACTTGCAAATTGCCTGGGTACCATTGGTGCGGTGTCAAATTCAGACCAACAGTTGATTGTTTCCGGAAAAGCGGGAAGAAGCAGATGGCTGGGTAGGAGACCAAGAACAAGACCAGTGGCCATGAACCCTGTTGATCACCCCATGGGTGGTGGAGAAGGCAGGGCGTCTGGTGGACATCCGAGATCTAAAAACGGAATTCCTGCTAAAGGATTCAGAACTAGGTCTAAAACCAAGGATACAAACAGGTATATAATAGAACGTAGAAAGAAATAAAAAGTAGAAAGAAATGGCACGTTCACTAAAAAAAGGACCTTACGTTCATAACAGTTTGGATAAAAAAATTCAGCTGAATGTAGAATCTGGTAAGAAGACAGTAATAAAGACCTGGTCCAGAGCATCGACAATTACTCCGGACTTCGTAGGCCAGACCATCGCGGTTCATAACGGCAGACAATTTGTACCCGTATATGTTACTGAGAATATGGTAGGTCACAAATTAGGAGAATTCTCCCCAACAAGATCTTTTCGAGGTCATGCAGGGGCAAAAAATAAAGGTAAAAAGTAAGTAAGCTATGGGAGTTCGAAAAAAACAAATGGCCGAAAGACTAAAGGCGGAAAAACAAAAAATAGCGTTTGCTAAATTGAAT
>JAHEBI010000428.1 GCA_024642325.1 Eudoraea sp.
GCATCTGCTTTACCATCTTTAAAAGTGTCAATAAAATGCTGCATGTTTCCCGCACCACCTGAAGCAATTATGGGGATATTTAGTTCTGAAGAAAGCCTTGCCAGTGTTTTGTTGGCAAATCCGTTTTTAGTGCCATCATGGTCCATAGATGTAAACAATATTTCTCCTGCGCCTCTTTCCTCAACTTCCTTTGCCCATTGGAACAGCTCCAAATCTGTAGGTACTTTACCTCCTACAAGATGTACTTTCCATACGCCATTTATCTGCTTGGCGTCTATTGCCACAACAATGCACTGAGAACCGAATTTAGCAACCAGTTCATTAATTAAATCCGGGTTTTTAACAGCAGAAGAATTTATCGAAACCTTGTCAGCCCCATTATGAAGTAGAATATCTACATCTTCCACAGAAGAGATACCGCCACCGACTGTAAAAGGGATATTCACTTTTTCCGCTACCCGTTTCACCAGATCAGCAAGGGTTTTTCGGCCTTCCTCGGTTGCAGAAATATCGAGGAACACCAATTCATCTGCACCTTCATTTGCATATATTTCTGCAAGCTCAACGGGATCACCCGCATCCCGCAAATCCACAAAATTAATGCCTTTTACAGTCCGTCCATCCTTAATATCCAAACAGGGAATAATTCTTTTCGTAAGCATCTCCTCAAGTTAGTTTTTTATATTCAGGTCTATGCCATCATAAAAGCCCAAATCATTATTGGTCATTAGTTTTGTCCAGAATGCAATTTGACCGGTGTGATAGGAATAGTGTTCTACTGCATGAATTACAATTCCTATTCCGGAGAGATTAAATCCCTGAACTTCCCTTTTTTTTAGCAATTGCTCAGCATTACATTGGTGAAGTACAGCCCTGGCATTTTCAATGGTATCATCAAGTTTTTGCAGGAGTTGAAATTTAGTAAACCCTGCGGTCAGTGAAAATTCTTCTTCCCTGTTTCTAATATCATCATGTTCTCCTAAGGATGCGACAATATATTGAGTCATATTTCCACAAATATGAAGTATCTGATTGCCTATACTGTTGGAGGATTCATTAGGTTTTTCCCAGATTTTTGATTCTTCCACGCGTTCCAGGCAAATCTTAACCATTCTGGTACTCGCATCCAGTCTGTACATGGCATTATCCAAAAATTCCAACATCCATTTATCCTGCAATTGATTCATACCGATAATATAAAATGCTCCAATTGTTTTAAACTAATCTTGTTTTCATAAATGGCTTTACCAATTATAGCCCCTTCGCAACCAACTTCCTGCAAGGCTGGTAAATCTTCAAGACCGGCAATACCACCACTAGCTATAAGACAGATACCCGGGATTTTCACATCTTCCACGCCACTCATAGTTACAACGGTTCTGTTGATTTTCGTTTCCTCAAGAAGTCGTTTATACAACTCCGTTGCCGGCCCTTTAAGCATCCCGTCTTTATTGATATCCGTACAAATGATATATCGAATCCCTTTCTTTTGGTAATCCTTAACAAACGGGATCAATTTCTTATCCGATTCTTGCTGCCACCCAGCAATAGCGATGCGTTCGTCTTTGACATCGGCTCCCAGGATAATCCGCTCTGCACCAAAGGTTTCAATCCACCCCAGGAAGGTGTCCGGGTCATTTACTGCAATGCTGCCTCCTGTTATTTGTCCGGCGCCACTTTCAAAGGCAATTTTTAAATCCTCATCGCTCTTTAACCCCCCACCAAAATCAATTTTGAGGTTAGTTTTAGTCGCTATGGTTTCTAAAACCTTATAATTCACAATATGTTTTGCTTTAGCCCCATCAAGATCTACCAGGTGAATGTATCTAATACCATGAGCCTCAAATTCGAGCGCCACTTCCAAAGGGCTTTCACTATAAACTTTCTTGGTATTGTAGTCCCCCTGTGAAAGCCTGACGCATTTTCCGCCTATAATATCTATTGCCGGGATTACTCTCATATAACTATTATATTGTATTCGTCTTTCCGGATCAGGAATTTAAGCAACCCTGTTTGCATAACAAAATAGAAAATAAAACCAACTTCCGATTGTCGCCTATCCTTACGGTAACTTATTTCTTTCATACCTTCTTATAACTCCAGAAAATTTTTTAAAATCCGTGATCCAACTTTGCTGCTCTTTTCAGGATGAAATTGTACGCCATAAAAATTATCTTTTTGTAAAGCACTGCTATATGGCATTTCATAGTCTGAGACTGCTATGGTTTCGGTACAAATTGGCGCATAATAACTATGTACGAGGTAAATATGATCTTTTTCAATCACACCTTTAAATAAATCAGATTTAAGATTTGTTATCTGATTCCATCCAATTTGCGGAACTTTAACACTGTTGGTAAATCTGACTACATCGGTATTAAAAATACCTAAGCCCATTGTATTACCTTCTTCAGAACTATGGCACATTAACTGCATCCCAAGACAAATACCTAAAACAGGTTGTTGTAATGCCGGTATTATCCGATCCAAACCGCTGGCCTTCAATTTATGCATAGCACTGCTTGCTTCCCCAACGCCCGGAAATATAACACGGTCTGCGGCCATTATTTCTTCGGTTTTATCACTCAATACCGCCTCATGCCCAAGGCGTTTGAAAGCAAACTTTATACTTTGGATATTACCGGCACCATAATTTACTATAACCAGTTTCATGTATTTTTAATACTTTGGTGATATTGTATTCAGCTATTCTGAATTTATTTCTAGAGCATTCCCTTT
>JAHEBI010000052.1 GCA_024642325.1 Eudoraea sp.
ATGGTTTTATACGTTATATTAATGTTATGAATTATGGTAAAACCCCAACTATACCCTATATTTGTAAACTATTTAGAATAATACCAAATAAGGATATAAAATGATCAAAGTATCAGAAACGGCAAAACAAAGGGTGACCTTGCTTATGACAGAGGAAGGTTTTGATGCTGAAAAAGATTTTGTTCGGGTTGGTGTAAAAAGTGGAGGTTGCAGCGGGTTATCTTATGAATTAAAATTTGATAACAAAGTTGATGAGGCTGACAAGGTTTTTGAGGATAACGCAGTGCGAATCATTGTAGACAAGAAGAGTTTTCTATATCTGGTGGGCACTACGCTGGAGTATTCCGGCGGGCTTAATGGTAAAGGATTCGTTTTCAATAATCCAAATGCACAGCGCACATGTGGCTGTGGAGAGAGTTTTTCATTATAAAAATTTATGGCCCCTAGAAGGGGTTTATTAGCCTATGGCATATACCGAAGAAGAATTAAAAAAAGAACTGGAAACCAAAGAATATGAATATGGTTTCTATACTGATATTGAGTCTGACACTTTCCCTAAAGGGCTGAATGAAGACATTGTTATCGCTATTTCCAAAAAGAAAGAAGAACCGGAATGGATGACTTCTTGGCGCCTTGAAGCTTTTCGGGCCTGGAAGCAAATGGTAGAGCCGGAATGGGCTAATATCAAATATAAAAAACCGGATTTTCAGAACATATCCTACTATTCAGCACCTAATAAAAAACCTAAATACGAAAGTTTGGATGAAGTTGATCCTGAACTATTGGATACATTCAAAAAATTAGGGATTTCATTGGATGAACAAAAAAAACTTGCCGGTGTAGCAGTAGATATTGTAATGGATTCAGTTTCTGTTGCCACCACTTTCAAAAAAACACTTGCTGAAAAAGGAATAATTTTTTGCTCTATCTCTGAAGCAATTAAAGAGCATCCGGAATTGGTTAAAAAGCATCTTGGTTCTGTGGTTCCGCAAAAGGATAATTTTTATGCCGCTTTAAATTCTGCGGTATTCTCAGACGGATCTTTCTGTTACATCCCCAAAGGTGTAAGATGCCCTATGGAGTTGTCCACTTATTTTAGAATAAACCAGGCAGGCACAGGACAATTTGAGCGTACGCTGGTTGTTGCTGATAAAGGAAGTTATGTTAGCTATCTGGAAGGCTGTACAGCCCCATCCCGTGATGAAAACCAATTACATGCAGCCGTTGTGGAACTGATAGCCATGGATGATGCAGAAATTAAATACTCCACGGTTCAAAACTGGTTCCCGGGGAATAAAGAAGGAAAAGGTGGAGTTTACAATTTTGTTACCAAAAGAGGGTTGTGCGAGAAAAACGCAAAAATTTCCTGGACACAGGTAGAAACAGGATCCGCCATTACCTGGAAGTACCCTTCATGTATATTAAAAGGAGATAATTCCATAGGAGAATTCTACTCTATTGCCGTGACTAATAATTATCAGCAGGCGGATACCGGGACTAAAATGATCCATTTAGGGAAGAATACCAGAAGCACTATTATTTCAAAAGGTATTTCCGCAGGGAAATCACAAAATAGTTACAGAGGTCTGGTACAGGTGAACAGCAGGGCCACAAATGCCAGGAATTTTTCGCAATGCGATTCTTTACTGATGGGCAATGATTGCGGAGCACATACTTTTCCATATATAGAAGTGAAAAATAAGACGGCTCAGATTGAACATGAAGCCACCACCAGTAAAATTGGTGAAGATCAGATTTTCTATTGCAATCAGAGAGGAATAGAAACAGAAAAAGCTATTGCGCTAATTGTAAACGGTTTTAGCAAGGAAGTACTTAACAAACTTCCTATGGAATTCGCCGTTGAGGCACAAAAGCTTTTGGAAATCAGCCTTGAAGGATCCGTTGGATAATTACTATGAAAAAGTATCTAGCATTATTGGCAATTGTCTTTGTATTTGCTTGTAAAGAAGCGAATAATAAAGTTGCGAATGTATCTGACAGTAAGGGAGTAATCTCTAAACCTGAAGTGAAGTTATATACTTTTGATGGGGGTACTGTAGTAGTTAATACATTAGGACTTTTTGCTCAGGATGAGACATATAAAGGACAAAGTAAGGAATTTGCAGATGCTTTTTATGTAATTCAACACCCAAAAGGCAATCTAATGTGGGATGCAGGACTTCCACAGTCATTGGTCGGCCTTGAGGAACCCTATACATCAGCCGATGGAGCATTTACTGTTTCACGAAAAGATTCTGTTTTAGGCCAGCTAAAACAAATTGGAATGACCCCGGAGGATTTTGAATATCTCTCACTATCTCATACTCATTTTGATCATAGTGGCCATGCGAATGAATTTAAGAATTCGACCTGGCTTGTGCAAAAAAAGGAATACGATTTTGTAACCGGAGAAGAGGTCAAAGAAAAAAACCCGGATATGTACAATGCTATCAAGGACTTAAAAAGGATTAAAAAAATTGATGGAGATTACGATGTGTTTGGAGATGGCACAGTAGTTCTGAAATATATGCCGGGCCATACCCCGGGTCATCAGGCTTTATTTCTTAATTTAAAAGAGCACGGGCCTCTGCTTTTATCCGGGGACCTGTATCACTTTTATGAAAACAGAGAGTATAAGAGAATACCAATTTTTAATTATGACGTGGGGCAAACCCGGGAGAGTATGAAAAAATTTGAAGCTTTTGCCGAAGAAATGGGGGCGAAAGTATATTTGCAACACCAAAAGGATGACTTTAATAAAATGCCAAAAGCACCCTACTATTTAAACTAAAGAGCGTATGTTAAAAGTAAATAACCTGCACGCAGGTGTAGAAGGAAATGAAATATTGAACGGTATAAACCTGGAAGTAAAAGCCGGAGAGGTACATGCTATAATGGGCCCCAATGGCTCAGGTAAAAGTACCCTTGCCTCAGTGATAGCCGGGAAGGAAGAATTTGAAATTACGGAAGGGAACATTGAATTCAATGGAGAAGACCTGGAAGAGGCTTCTCCGGAAGAAAGGGCTCATAAGGGAATTTTTCTTTCCTTTCAGTACCCTGTAGAGATCCCCGGGGTTTCAGTCACCAATTTTATGAAAACGGCTATAAATGAATCCAGAAAGGCACGGGGATTAGACGATATGCCTGCCAACCAGATGTTGAAACTTATTCGCGAGAAATCGGAATTGCTGGAAATAGATCGAAAGTTTTTATCCCGCTCATTAAATGAAGGTTTTTCAGGTGGAGAAAAAAAACGGAATGAAATTTTTCAAATGGCTATGTTAGAACCAAAACTCGCCATCCTGGATGAAACAGATTCCGGACTGGACATTGATGCCTTGCGTATTGTAGCCAACGGGGTAAATAAACTAAAGAATAAAGACAACGCCATAATTGTTATTACCCATTACCAGCGTTTGTTGGAATATATTGTTCCGGATTTTGTGCATGTTCTTCACGATGGTAAAATTGTGAAATCGGGCACCAAGGCATTAGCATTGGAATTGGAGGATAAAGGATACGATTGGTTAAAAAATGAATCCGTAGTTTAAGGACCGGGAAGATAAAAATGAATTCGAAGTGTTTTAATAGGGCAATAAATGGAAAACAAAATAATGGATTTAAAGGATAAAATGGTTTCTTCGTTTCTGGCATTTGAGAACAATGTGGATGTGGATCACCCGATTCATGACATACGCACGGAGGCAATTAAAAACTTTGAGCTTAAAGGTTTTCCCAACAAAAAACAGGAAGCCTGGAAATACACTTCTTTGAACAGTCTTCAGAAAATAGATTTCAGCATCTTTCCCAAAGAATCAAATGCCCTGGAGTACAAGGATGTTAAGCGGTATTTTCTTCATGAAATCGATACGTATAAAATTGTATTTATTGATGGTGTATATAGCTCATTCCTTTCTGAAACAACACATGATGGGGTAGATATATGCCTTATGAGTGCTGCGCTGAGTAAACCCATGTATAAGCAGATTATAGACGTTTACTTTAATAAAGTAGCATCAAAGGATGAATCCCTCACTACCTTAAATACGGCATTTAGTAAGGAGGGAGCATATATTTATATTCCCAAAAACAAAATGCCTAAAAAGCCTATAGAAATATTGCATTTTGCCACGGGAAACGAGGCAGCCATGTTGCTGCAACCCAGAAACCTGATTATTGCAGAAGAAAATGCAGAACTTCAGGTAATAGAGCGCCATCAGAGTCTTACTTCGAACGATGTGCTAACTAATTCTGTTACTGAAATTTTTGCGGCCAAGAATGCTATCGTGGATTATTATAAAGTTCAGAATGATGTTGAAAACGCTTCATTAATAGACAACACCTACATCTCTCAAAAGAGCAATAGCGTAGTTAAGGTTCATACCTTTTCCTTTGGAGGAAATTTAACCAGGAATAATCTTAATTATTACCAGAACGGGGAATATATTGATTCTACCATGAAAGGGGTAACCATACTCGGCGAAAAACAACATGTAGACCATCATACCCTGGTACATCACAGAGAGCCTAATTGTGAAAGTCACCAGGATTATAAAGGAATATACGGAGAAAAGTCTACGGGAGTATTCAATGGCAAAATCATTGTGGATAAGATTGCCCAAAAGACCAATGCCTTCCAGCAGAACAATAATATTTTGATAAGTGATAATGCTACTATCAATACCAAACCACAATTGGAGATTTTTGCAGATGATGTAAAATGCTCACATGGATGCACTATTGGACAATTAGACGAAGAAGCGCTCTTTTATCTTCAAACAAGGGGAATTCCAAAAAAAGAAGCCGCCGCCCTCCTGATGTATGCTTTTGCCAATAATGTTTTGGAAAGTGTTCGAATACCGGAATTAAAAATGAGGATTAATAAGCTGATAGCTAATAAATTGGGTGTTCAACTGGGATTCGATCTTTAATATTTAGTTTAGATGTTAACAGCAACAGTCTTATGATTGTAACCAATTTGGATATTGAAACCATTCGCAAGGATTTTCCTATTCTCCAAAGGAAAGTAAATGGATATCCTTTGGTTTATCTCGATAACGCCGCTACTTCACAGACTCCCAAACAGGTAATAGATAGTATTGTAAAAGGCTCGTATTAAGATTCAGCAACATGTAAATGCAGCTAAGCCTTATGAGATTATTTTTACTTCAGGAACGACAGAAAGCATTAACCTCGTGGCCAATGGATTTACATCAATTTTAACTAAAGGAGATGAGCTCTTGGTGTCTGCAATGGAACATCATTCCAATATAGTGCCATGGCAAATGTTGTGTGAACGAACAGGGGCTATCTTAAAGGTGATCCCAATGAACCATGAGGGGGAGCTCCTTATAGAGGAATACACTAAACTACTTTCAGGTAATACTAAATTGGTGGTTTGTAATCATGTATCCAATGCGTTAGGCACTATAAATCCAATAGAGTCAATTATTTCATTGGCCCATGAAGTGGGTGCAGCTGTCCTCATTGATGGCGCTCAGGCGGCACCACATATTAAAATTGATGTTCAAAAGTTGAATGTTGATTTTTATACGGTTTCGGCGCATAAGATTTGTGGGCCTACAGGGGTTGGGATGTTGTTTGGAAAGGAGGAATGGCTCACGAAATTACCACCTTATCAGGGTGGAGGAGAGATGATTGCAGAAGTTACATTTGAAAAAACCACCTATGCGGAATTGCCACATAAGTTTGAGGCAGGTACTCCAAATATATGTGGAGGAATAGCATTTGGAGCAGCATTGGATTATATGAATTCTGTTGGTTTTGAGGCAATTGCCGGTTATGAAAAGGAACTTCTGGAATATGCAACAAAAAAACTTTTAGCAATCGAAGGGCTCAGAATATACGGCACTTCCGAGCATAAGACACCAGTCATTTCATTTAATATTGAAGGGATTCATCCGTATGACATAGGGACGATTCTCGATAAATTGGGGATTGCAGTAAGAACCGGACATCATTGCGCGCAACCTGTCATGGATTATTTTAAAATTCCGGGAACTGTAAGGGCGAGCTTTAGCTTTTATAATACCAGGGAAGAAGTAGATATTCTTGTGGAAGGTGTTAAGAAGGCCAAACAGATGCTTAGTTAGAGTTAGCATGGTATCATTTTCCCCAAACTATTGAAAACCACTGATACTTATCGTATTTTAGCCAAAATCCTTTTTATGAAAATCGAAGAGATTCAGGACGAAATTGTTGAAGAGTTTTCCATGTTTGATGACTGGATGCAGCGGTATGAATATATGATTGAATTAGGGAAATCACTTCCTTTAATTGAAGAGCAATATAAAACGGAAGACAACATAATCAAAGGATGCCAGAGCAAAGTATGGGTACATGCGGAATTGAAGGGAGACAAACTGATTTTTACTGCTGATAGTGATGCCATTATTACCAAAGGCATAATAGCCATTTTGATAAGGGCATTTAGCAATCAAAAACCAATGGATATTATTGAGGCAAATACGGATTTTATAGATAAAATAGGGCTTAAAGAGCATTTATCGCCAACCAGGGCGAATGGTCTGGTAAGTATGATAAAGCAATTGAAATTGTATGCTGTTGCTTATCAAACACAATTGAATTAAAAAAGTTAATCCTAATGATATGAGTGAAACGGCTATAAATACCAAGGAACTTGGAGAAAAAATAGTAACTGTTCTGAAAACAATTTATGATCCTGAGATTCCGGTAGATATTTATGAACTCGGATTGATCTATGATGTTTTTGTGAACGAGGACATGGATGTAAAAATATTGATGACGTTAACCTCGCCCAACTGCCCTGTAGCGGAAACTTTACCTGTTGAGGTGGAAGAAAAGGTGAAATCGCTGGATCTGGTTAAAGATGCCGAGGTGGAAATTACTTTTGACCCTCCATGGACTCAGGATTTAATGAGTGAAGAGGCCAAATTAGAGTTGGGACTGCTGTAGTTCATTGCTGAAAGAAAACACCAAAAGTATGTCGGAAATTGTAAATCGTGTAGCCCAAAGTAAACTGCTTACACTCAATTTGGAGGATTACTATCCGAAAGGAAGCAGGCTGCAAATAGACATCAAGGAATGGCTTTTTCAGGACCTTATACTTAAAGAGAAGGAATTTAGAAGCCAAATAATGGAGCATGATTGGGAACAATATAAAGATGCCTATGTAGCCTTAAACTGCTCCTCAGATGCCATAATTCCCGGATGGGCCTATATGTTAATCTCTTCAAAATTACAACCCTATGCAAAGAAAGTGGTTATGGGCTCTTTGACTGATTTGGAAACAGCCATTTTTCAATCCGTTATTGAAAATCTGGATGTCTCCGAGTTTAAGGACAAACCTGTTATAATTAAAGGATGTAGTAATAAACCAGTACCTCCAAATGCTTATTTATGGGCTGTTATTAAACTCCAGCCGGTTGTGAAAAGTATAATGTACGGGGAAGCATGCTCTTCCGTACCCCTGTTTAAAAGGAAATAGTAATGATTTTTGTTGATTTTTGTAATCAATCATTACATTTGCGGTTCTAAACGAAAAAACACTAAACATTATGAAAAGAATATTATTTATACTTTTTCTAATCGTAGGCGCTTCTAATTCCTTTTCACAGACCGAAGACGAATTAAAGGCCGCAAAGGCTAGTAAACAAGATTCCATAGCTGCCATCCAGGGAAGAGTAGATGCTATCCAGGCTGAGATAGATGCTTTACCCGGTTGGAAAGTAGGGGCTTTTGGAACAATTGGAGGAAGTTTCTCCGGCTTTAATAACTGGTATGCTCAGGGAACTCCCAATAATTCTGCAGGAACAATAGGTTTTACCGTCAATGGCTACGCCAATCGGAATGAAAGCAAATACTTCTGGAGGAATGCCCTTACTCTAAATCTTAATTGGGTAAAATTTGACGACAAAGATGACCCCAATGATCAAAGCGGCTTTAGGCAGGCCACCGATGTATTTAATATCTCATCATTATACGGACATAAACTAAGCGAAAAGTTTGCACTTTCAGGCCTTGCAGAATACAGAACCACCATTTTAAGCAACTTTAACGATCCTGGTTATCTGGATGTTGGTGTGGGTGCAACGTGGACCCCTGTAAAGGATCTTTTTGTAGTGATCCACCCATTGAACTATAACTTTGTATTTAGTAGCGGGGACGCTATTTTTGAATCGTCCTTGGGAGCAAAGATCGTTGCTGATTACAGTAAGGAATTTGGTGCATTCAAGTTAAAATCAAATTTGTCTGTATTCCAAAGCTACAAAAGTTCCAACCTCTCCAACTGGACATGGACCAATTCCTTTAGTTATACTTTATGGAAAATGATAGGAATTGGATTTGATTTTGGCCTAAGGGATAATAAGCAGGAAGCTCTTAACTATGCCCTTACTACATTGGGCGATACAAATGCCACGTTTGATAACATCGATAACAAACTTCAAACATATTACACACTTGGTTTAAGCTATAAGTTTTAACAGGGACTGATTATTCATACTAAAAAACCCCAGCATATTTGCCGGGGTTTTTTAGTAAAGCAGGTTTATAAGATTAGGTTATTAACTACTATTTTGGTTAAGTGCCGATTTGGGTTTCGAAAACCCCGATTATACGGGATAACACTTTAAATTAAGAGAAGGTACAGATTTGGGGTTGAACACTATCACTTAATTACAATGTAAAGATAAGTTAGGTGAGATTTTGAGCAAAAAATATGTTGTGAACCTATCTCTGAATGTTGTGAAAAATATGAGTGGTTTATTTTCTTCGGTGAATGGGATACTATTTTTGAATAAATCAATATTACCTCTTGTATTCTGTAAGTCACAAATAGATTTTGGAATTTATTTTAGCGGCAATTTCAGGTAAATGGGTATTGCAAAGTTTTAAATATAAATAAGCCCCGACGTTTCTGTCGGGGCTTTATTAGAAAAGTAGGTTTGTAAAATCTGGTTTTGTATCTACTCTTATGTTCAAGTGCCGATTTGGGTTTCGATCATCCCGTTTACTGTCGGGATAAATAACACTTAAATTAAGTTATGCTTTGATTTGGGGTTAAACACTTACACTTAATTACACAGTAAATGTAGACAGCTTCTTTGAAATCTCTAAATTATTGTTGTGAAGTGAAGTTAAAATGTTGTGAAAAATATGAAGTGTATTAATTGTCAGATGAATGACCTGCCGGCCGCTTATTTAAAGGTTCATAATGAACCGGTAATTTCCGGGGAATGAATTAAAAAATGAATTTCACCTAATATTCATCCAGGTGTTCAGGGTAAAGAAAATTGTTATAAGGGAATCTTGAAATATGAATTTCCCTTACAGCATCATATACTTTTTTTCGGAATTCTTCAAGATTCTCCTTTTTCAGAGCAGAAATAAAAATGACATTTTCACCTAGTTGTTGCATCCAGGTATGCTTCCATTCATTAATCGTAAAGTGCTTTGAAGTCCGTTCAGTTATCAGGTCATCCGCTTCTAATATTTCCTGCTCATAAAGATCAATTTTATTAAAAACCATTATCGTCTTCTTATCAGAACAACCTATCTCATTCAAAATTTTGTTTACGGAACTAATATGATCTTCAAAATTTGCATGTGAAATATCAACAATATGCAGCAACAGATCTGCTTCTCTGACTTCATCCAAGGTACTTTTAAAACTCTCCACTAACTGAGTGGGTAGTTTACGGATAAACCCAACCGTATCGCTAAGTAAAAAGGGTAAATTACCCAATACTACCTTTCTAACAGTAGTGTCCAGGGTTGCAAACAATTTGTCTTCAGCAAAAACCTGACTTTTACTGATGACGTTCATAAGTGTTGATTTTCCCACATTGGTATATCCCACCAGCGCAACACGAACCAGAGCTCCCCGGTTTCCGCGCTGGGTATCCATTTGTCGGTCTATTTTAGTTAATTTCTTTTTTAACAGCGCTATCCTATCCCTGACTATCCGACGGTCTGTTTCAATTTCCGTTTCCCCGGGACCTCTCATTCCAATACCTCCCCTTTGCCTTTCAAGATGCGTCCATA
>JAHEBI010000429.1 GCA_024642325.1 Eudoraea sp.
GCCATAGGGGCCGATATTGTGCCCATGACAGGCGAAAACAGGGTATTGGCTTACTTTGGGTTAGAGGTAATTAATTCGTCCCCAAGAACAGGATTTAAGGCAATAATTAAAAACATCCGGAAGAAGAAACTAACCATAACAGATGTCGTATTTATTATAGCCCCCAGAATAAATGCCGCAGGTCGCATGAAGCATGGCCAGTATGCAGTAAATCTTTTAACCGAGCAAAATTTAGAGCTGGCACTTAAATATGCTTCAGACATCGAAGAATTTAACACCAGCAGGAAGGGATTGGACCAGGAGATTACCGAGGAAGCTCTTGCCATGATCCTGCTAAATAAGGAAGAAGATCGATTTACTTCAGTGGTATACAAAGATACCTGGCATAAAGGGGTCATAGGTATAGTTGCCTCCAGACTAACGGAAACCTATTACAGGCCTACTTTGGTATTCACCAAAAGCGGTGACAAACTGGCTGCATCAGCAAGGTCTGTCAAAGGTTTTGATGTTTATAACGCACTTGAAAGTTGTGCCGATTCTATCGAGCAGTTTGGAGGGCATAAATACGCGGCAGGACTAACCTTAGTGGAAGAACAATATGAGATATTTAAGAAACAATTTGAAAAAGTCGTGGCTGAAACAATAGACCCTAGTCTTTTAACCCCTGAGATCTCCATTGACACCAAACTTGATTTAGATCAGATTAGTCCGAAACTCCTGCGTATACTAAAACAATTTGCACCTTTTGGGCCGGGAAATATGACTCCTGTTTTTATGGCGGAAAACCTGAAGGATACCGGCTACGCAAAAGGGGTGGGGGATGAGAATAAACATCTTAAACTTGCCGTAACTCAAGGCGGCTCTGGTCCTGTTGGAGCTATTGGATTTAATTTGGGAAGTAAGCTTTCGGTTGTACAGAATGGAAAACCATTTAGTGCTGTTTTCTCTTTGGAAGAAAATGAGTGGAATGGTTTGGTGAGCTTACAATTGAAGGTCAGGGATTTAAGATAAAATCATCTACGTTCCAAAAGTTTTCAGGGAGAGTCTGGAGCCATTAAATTCGCCATAGGTATAATAGGAAATCCAGTCACCCAGGTTCACGTAGGTAGACGTTTCATTTAGTGTTATTTCAAGAGGTAAATGCCTGTGTCCGAATACGAAGTAATCATAGTGTTTTTCTATTAGTTTTCTCTTTGAATATTGCACAAGCCATTCATTATCTTCCCCTAAAAAGTGAATATCCTCCTCTCCTGATATTAATCTATTTTTCACAGAGAAATATTGCGCCAGTTTAACGCCCAGATCGGGGTGCAACCATCGGAAACACCATTTGGCCAGTGGATTTGTAAAAAGTCTCTTCATTCGCTTATATCCTTTGTCACCAGGCCCTAACCCATCTCCATGACCAATAAAAAAAGTAGTGCCATTGAGTTTGAATTGCTGAGGTTTGTGATACACAGGAATGTTGAGTTCTTTTTCAAAATATCCGTTCATCCAAAGATCATGGTTCCCAACAAAATAGAATATTGGGATGCCGGAGTCAGTAATTTCGGCAAGTTTACCCAGAGTTCTCGCAAATCCTTTGGGAACAACGGTTTTATATTCAAACCAGAAATCGAACAAATCCCCAAGCAGGAATATTGCGGCTGCATCTGTCTTTACTTCATCCAACCATGCCACAAATTTCTTTTCCCTGGGAAGACTTTCCTCCCATGTTGGTGCGCCTAAATGGTTATCGCTTGCGAAGTATACCTTTTTGCCATTAGGGACGGAGATGCTTTTCATTTAGTGTAAAGATATATAAAGCAACCTAGTTATCACTGGCATACCATTCGGCAAAGGCAGTTTCTGTCTCGCGAAGTTTTATGGAATGCAACTGGATTTCTTTAGATAAACGGGCTTTTATTTTTGTTGCGAAATCTATGACCATATTTTCACTGGTGGGCTGGTAATCCGCAAGGATTACTTTATGCCCCCGGTCTTTTAATTCTTTTGCTAATTCCATATGAGGGGTATTTTTGTTAAACACCGTAGCGTGATCAAATGGGTCTACAATTTCTTCTTTTACTATTTTTTTCAAATCACCAAAATCTATGACCATCCCAAGTTTTACATTGGATGTATCAGCAATTGGATATCCAATTACAGTCACCGATAGTTTGTAACTATGACCATGTACATTTCTGCATTTACCATCGTAGCCATAGAGTGCATGGCCGGTTTCAAAAGTGAATTGTTTGGTAATCCTTATTTTATCCATGCCTTTTAAATCTGATACAAATGTATAAAATCTTTACAGGGAAGCATATTCTATTTTTAGGGGGTAATAATGTGTAGCACATTGCGTAAAAAAGAATTGGTCTGTTTATAAATAATCAACTAAGAAAGAAATTCTTTCTGGATAGCCTATTTTTTAAATTTTCTTCTGTTTCTTATTCTATTGATAAGATATATTGCTACTACCAAAAGAGCCAGAACAGGGAAGAGAAGATCACTATTCAGGAATTCATAAAATTTCATCAGATTATTTCTTTAGGTCTTTTAACTTTGCCTTACTGCCAGGCATAAGGGCTAATCTACCTGAAATCTCAGCGCGGCTGGTCAACAAATGGTTCCAGGCAGGGGTATCTTCCCAAAGAACTTTTTTTATTGCCCTTAATGCTTCAGGATTATAAGATGCCAGAGATGCTATAAAAAAATCCAACTCTTTGTCCAT
>JAHEBI010000430.1 GCA_024642325.1 Eudoraea sp.
AGCCATTGCTATTTATCTGGGTGGTCCCGGCGTGGTTTTCTGGATTTGGATGACCGCTCTGGTAGGGATTTGTATTAAATTTTATTCCTGCAGCCTGGCAATTATGTACCGCGATAAGGACAGTGAGGGAAATTTGCAGGGAGGCCCTATGTACTACATAACCAAAGGAATGGGGCAAAAAGCAAAGCCATTAGCAGTATTCTTTTGTGTTGCAGGACTCTTTGGAGTGTTGCCGGCATTTACGACCAACCAGTTTACCCAAACTTTAATGGGGGTTATTAACCCCAATGAAACCATTGCTTTATTTGGTGATTTTAACTGGAAATTGGGCATTGGAATTGTTCTAAGTATTATTACGTCTTTCGTTATTTTCGGAGGTCTTAAAAAAATTGCTAAAGTTGCCACGGCAATTGTTCCCTTTATGGTACTATTATATCTGCTGGCAGTAATTATTATCATGGTTATGAATGCGGGTCAGATTTGGCCTTCTTTAGAATTAATATTGGTTGAAGCCTTTAATTTTAAAACGGCTGTACAGGGCGGGTTATGGGGCCTTATAATTATTGGTATAAGACGGGCTGTTTTTTCAAATGAATCCGGTGTTGGTAGTGCGCCCATGTACCATGGCCAGTCAAAAACGAAAGAACCTATTCAGGAAGGATTGGTTGCTATGTTGGGTCCGTTTATAGATACTATTGTGGTTTGTACGTTAACCGCAGTGGTTATTATTTTAAGTGGTGCCTATTTGGACGTCGAAAGCAACGGAATTGTCATGACCCTGATTGCATTTAAAAAGTCCCTTTTCGGTTTTGGTGATGTGCTTTTAATGGTCATTGTCACCGCATTTGCATTGTCAACGCTCTTTACCTATTCCTACTATGGAACCAAATGCCTTTCATTTTTAACCAATGTTAAGGTGGGGAAACTCTATAATTATATTTACGTTGGTAGTATTACCTTTGCCGCGGTGGCTTCTGTAGATCTTGTGGTTAATTTAATAGATCTGTCCTTTGCTCTCATGGTCATCCCGAATATGATCGCAGTGCTATATTTGTCTCCGTCAGTAAATAGGGCAATGAAGGCCTATTTTTCAAAAATAAAGGTATAATGGCTCATAAAGCAGGTTATGTGAATATCATTGGAAATCCCAACGTAGGTAAATCAACCCTGATGAATGCCTTTATCGGGGAAAAGCTTTCTATAATAACTGCAAAAGCGCAGACCACAAGACATCGCATCCTGGGAATTGTCAATGGCGAGGATTTTCAGCTAATTCTTTCAGACACGCCGGGAATTATTAAACCGGCTTACCAGCTCCAGGATTCTATGATGAATTTCGTAAGATCGGCTTTTGAAGATGCGGATATCTTGGTTTACATGGTGGAGATTGGAGAGAAAGCACTAAAGGATAACACTTTTCTTGAAAGACTTAAGGAAAGTAAGATTCCGGTACTGCTTTTATTGAATAAGATTGATACTTCGGAGCAACAGGTTTTGGAAGAACAGACACAATATTGGCAGGAACAACTTCCGTCTGCGGAGATTCATCCCATTTCCGCCCTTAGAAATTTTAATGTTAAGGAAGTATTTGAACGTATTTTGGAACTATTGCCCGAAGCACCTCCTTATTTTCCAAAAGACCAGTTAACGGATAAGCCAGAGCGCTTTTTTGTGAACGAAATTATCCGCGAAAAAATTCTGGAACACTATAAAAAGGAGATTCCCTATTCTGTTGAAATTGAAACTGAGGAATTTGTAGAGGACGAAAAGATAATCCGAATAAGGTCGGTTATAATGGTAGAACGCGATTCTCAAAAGGGAATAATTATCGGGCACAGAGGAGCTGCACTAAAAAGGGTGGGAGTTGCTTCCAGGAAGGATCTGGAAAAATTCTTTGATAAACAGGTATATATTGAGCTTTATGTAAAAGTTAATAAAAACTGGCGAAGTAACCCTAACCAACTTAGGAGGTTTGGGTATGATCAGAAATAAATCAGTTTAAGTTTAAAACCTCCCTCATAAAATGGAATAATTGATGCATTTGGGGTTTTCCTTTTCTTCTTCCTGCCCTTCCAAAAGCATAAAGCACAAACCAAATAATAACCATAACAATCATTCCGCCCAATTGCAGTGTATATGACTTTCCCAAAGAGGCACTGGAGTAGGCCCATACACCAAGGATTACAAAAAATGTTCCCACGCCAAAATGTAAGAACATAAAAAAAGTCCATAGAGTGGGGTTGGGGCCGAAAAGCCCATATATCTTGCAGTTTGAAGCGTCTGTTTCGTTAATTTCCAAATGTAGCTGGGGAGACCAAAAATCAGAATCATTTTTTTGGAATTTTATAAAGACATGGTCATCAATTCTGCTGATCAGGAAAGGGTCTTTCGATTCTTTTTCAAACGATTGTAACGCACTTTCCTTCGGCCGATTAAGTTCCAGCTGGAACCTTGGTCTTAAAACAATATCGTTAGGTAGTGCTTTCATACCTGTTTGGGTTTACTTTCAAAAGATACTTATTTCATTGGAAATAACAATCTTAAAATTATTTAATTATACCTGAACAGTGCCTGATCTTCAATCTTTTATTTTTTATCTAATTTCATTAACACTAACTTTGCGGCCTAATTTGTAGGTATGGGCGCCATAGTAGCCATAGTAGGGAGGCCGAATGTTGGAAAATCCACTTTCTTTAATCG
>JAHEBI010000431.1 GCA_024642325.1 Eudoraea sp.
AAAAGGAAGTAGTGATGGAGGCTATACCTATCATCCGGAATATATAAAGATGGTGGAAAGGTGCCAAACAGCACATCTTCCTGACCCTTACGATCCAACACTTATTGAACAGGGAATTGGGGTATACTACACAAATCTTGCACTGGGGGGTATTGATTTTGCCATATTGGAAGACAGAAAATTTAAATCGGGCCCGGAGGGCAAAATTCCTCAGCAAGGCCCACGTCCCGACCATATCAGGAATCCTGAATATGATCCGAATTCTATTGACCTGGAAGGTTTGACTTTACTAGGTGAAAGACAACTGAACTTTTTAGAGGACTGGGGGACTCAAAATTCCGGGGTTATAAAAGTGGTGTTATCTCAAACAGGATTTTGTGGAGGTGCCCATATTCATGGTACTCCGGATAACAGATTGCACGCTGATCTGGATTCCAATGGCTGGCCACAAATGGGTAGAAACAAGGCATTGAGGCTCATTAAAAATGCAAATGCAGTGCATATAGCGGGAGACCAACACCTGGCTACCGTTATTCAACATGGCATCAAAGAATTCAGAGATGGACCGTGGGCCTTTATTGTACCGGCTATTGTTAATGACTATTATAGCAGATGGTGGTGGCCGGAAGATGAACAGGCGGGAAGTAACCCTAACCAGAATACTTCATTACCATGGACTGGCGATTATTTGGATGGTTTTGGAAATAAAATAAGTATGATGGCCTATGTTAATCCCGAAAGCCCTTCCAGAGGAGGCGGTTACGGCTTAATCAGATTTTATAAAAACGAAAAGAAGATATCCTTTGAATGCTGGCCCAGAAATGCTGATGTTACCACCGGCCAGGCAACTCAGTTCGAAGGCTGGCCTCTTACCATAACTCTGGACTAATCTTTTTTTAGTTCCAGCTTTTCTGCAAAGTAGGAGCAGAAATCCTTCATGGTCGTCGTCATTTTGTCATCCTGTGTAGCTTTCATAAAGGTATCCGACATAGCCAATAAGGTTTGATGAAAGAAGACTTTCATTTCATCTACGGGCATATCCTTAGTCCAAAGATCTATTTTTAGGGATTCCTGGTTCTTACTGTCCCAAACCGACAAAAACATGGCTTTTGCCTCCTCGTTTACAATCCCGCCATCTTCTGCTGACCATTTTAGCTCCTCCGGTACCCGATTTTCATCAAGACCCACCATTAATGTTATTTTTGAAGTATGTAGTTTTCCCATGATCTATTTTTTCGGCTTGTAATATGATTTTTTAAAAATTTCATCCGCAGGTAAATTCAGTAATTGATTGAGCTTAATATTATTTTTATCCATAAACGCCCTTACTATTTGCCATCCCATATATCTGCCCAGTCTGCCGGGAGATTCATTATCCAATTCTAATCTGAATTTAGAAAACGGAGCCGGATCCAAAAACCGGGGTGCAAGCATATTATCGGTACTGTAAAGTAATTCCCTATCAATAAAATAACGCCAAATCTGTTCTTCATTGACCTGCGCCCATTCCAGTTCTTCTGGTGTATATCCAATTTTTTGGGCATCCGTAGCTAGAGGCATCAACTTATCCTTAAGATAGAGTTCTTTCCCGTAATACATCATCTGCGCTAAAAAAGTACGGTCTGAAGGCAATTGGATCACAGTTTTCCCAAAAGCACTTGCGACATCGCTGGTTAGAAAGTCTTTATCAAGACCGGCTGCCAAATATTTTTCTATCCCTCCGTAGAACCTGTGATCCTTACCAAGATAATTATCCAATCCAATTAGCAAAAGTGTATCTGCTAGAATTACACGGTTGGTATAGTCAACATCAGAAATAACGGTAATTACCTTTGGTGCTTTGTAATTTGGAAAATAGTACAACGCATGTTTAAACAAAAGTTCGAGGTCTGTTGTCTCCTTCTCAAAATTGGGAAAAGCAGAATTCACTTCGCTAAATAATTCAATCTGCAGGGTATCCTCCAATTTTGCAATCCAAACACTATCGGAATATTGTTTTGGAAAAAGATAGGGATATTTTTGTTTTAGACCAGGTATGTCTTCCGGTTTTGATTCTGCAAATTCCTTGTCAAAACGCAGCACTTCCAGATTTAATTGAATTGCTGAAACATCTTCAGATACCCTTGTTTCATTTTTACAGGCCTGGAAGGCAGAAAGCAGGACTATAACCGCAATAAATCTTTTTTTCATATAAAGTAATTGCTTTTCAGTTTTATTATTGAGTGCTTAGTTTTATTTTTATGCCAGCAAAGTTAGTATTTCCATATAATAATGTACCCTATGCAAACAGAAAAGGTAGTAGATCATATTGTAAATTGGCTAAAGACATATGCAACCGAGGCAAAAGTCAATGGTTTTGTTATTGGTATATCGGGTGGAATAGATTCCGCTGTTACTTCAACATTATGCGCTAAAACAGGTTTTAGCTTACTATGTATTGAAATGCCAATCCACCAAGGTGCAAATCAGGTTACCCGGGCAGCCAATCATATCGCGTGGTTACAGCAAAACTATGACAATGTATCAAGACAACCTGTAAATTTGACCCCGGTATTTGATAGTCTCGTAGCAGCACTGCCGATGGTTGAAAATGAAGAAGACAGGTTTATGTCTTTGGCCAATACCCGTGCAAGACTTCGCATGACTACCCTTTATTATTTTGCTGCTATTAATAATTATTTAGTTG
>JAHEBI010000432.1 GCA_024642325.1 Eudoraea sp.
TATTCCTCCCTAACCGGACTAAATATGTCCATTAGCTTACACGGTGTTAGGGCCTTGCCGCTATGTGGGAAAAAGGTGGAATAACCACCAGTTCGTTGGGTTTATAGAGTTTGGTTTGTCCATTCACTGTAAACTCAAAAGTACCCTCTAAAACCTGCATTATTTGTTCGTTTTTATGGGAATGTTCAGGTACGGAAGCACCTTCTTCAACATCCCAGTAGGCGAGCGTCATATGCTCTGTATGAATCATTTTACCTTGAAAACCGGGCATTATTTCCCGGGAAGCAACTTCAGAAAGTTTTATGGTCATAATTATCTAATACTAAAATTTTAAAACCTGACCCGGCATTCCGTCTCCGGGCTATTGCGAAGATAAAAATAATAACATGCCGGAAGAAGGTTTGAGATGCTCTTTTCAATTCCTATCTTAGCATCTAATTTTGTTCTAAATGCGCATACATTTTATTGCAATTGGAGGAAGTGCCATGCATAATCTGGCCCTGGCTCTGCACCATAAGGGATATATTGTTACCGGTAGTGATGATGTCATATTCGAGCCATCTAAAAGCAGACTTGCAAAACAGGGAATACTCCCTTCGCAATTTGGATGGTTTCCGGATAAAATTAATACTTCACTGGACGCCGTTATCCTTGGAATGCATGCGAAACCTGATAATCCTGAATTATTAAAAGCAAGGGAGCTTGGTCTAATAATCTATTCTTATCCCGAATTCTTATATGAACAATCTAAACACAAAACCCGTGTGGTTATTGGAGGAAGTCATGGAAAGACTACCATTACTTCAATGATCCTTCACGTAATGAATTATCATGGGAGACAGGTAGACTATATGGTTGGTGCTCAATTGGAGGGATTTGACCGGATGGTACACCTTACCGATGAGAACGATTTTATAGTATTGGAAGGGGACGAGTATCTATCCTCTCCTATTGACAGGCGGCCAAAATTTCACCTTTACAAACCTAATATTGCCTTGTTAAGTGGTATAGCCTGGGATCATGTAAACGTTTTCCCAACGTTTGAAAATTATCTGGAGCAGTTTCGGATTTTTGTGGATAGCATAGTTAAAGGAGGAAGTATTACCTATAATGAGGAAGATGTAAATGTAAGAAGTATCGTGGAGGCATCAACAAATTCAATAAGGAAACTTCCATATGCTACTCCCGATTTTTTTGTGGAAGACGGACAGACTTTTATAGAGACCCGGGAAGGTCCGATGCCTCTCGAAATTTTTGGACGACATAATTTAAATAACCTTTCTGGGGCAAAGTGGATTTGTCAAAATATGGGCATCGATGAAGATGATTTTTATGAAGCAATTTCTTCCTTTAAGGGAGCTGCTAAACGCCTTGAAAAAATAGGCGAATCGGACCAAACAATTATTTTCAAGGATTACGCTCATTCACCCAGCAAGGTAGCAGCCACTACAAAGGCGGTAAAAGAACAATTCCCGGACAGGAAATTGATTGCCTGTCTGGAATTACACACCTATAGCAGTCTTAATGCCGAATTTTTAAAGGAATATAAAGGGTCGTTGAAAGACGCTGATGTATCTGCAGTATTTTATATTCCGGAATCGGTTAGAATAAAAGGATTAGAGGAGATATCCATAGAACAGATAGGGGAGGCCTTTGAACAGCACGACATAAATATTTTTACCAATAGCAAAGCGTTTAAAGAATTTCTTTTTGAATTGGATGTGACTAACAGCATAATATTGTTAATGAGTTCGGGGAACTACGGTGGTTTGGATTTGAAAGAGGTGGTTGAAAGGATCTAAAAGAACTAAACCTGCTTAACAAAATATCACCCTTCTTAAATACTGGTTTTAAACCCCAAACTGCCTGAGATGATGATCTAAGTGCTTGTATTCCAGCCTGCCCCATTGTTCTGGTGTAAAATCACCAAAAATAGGGTGAGGGTTCCAGTCTTTTCTATCGCGAAGGCTATATAGCTCATTCACCAATTCGAGTAATATTTTAACTTCAACCTCAAATTCTTTTTCCTCCCTGGCCTTGGCTTTGGGAAGGGTGGGAAGGTTCTTTCTCCAGGGCTTGTCATTATACATAGATTTTTTGAAAAACCAGCCAATGAGCAAATTTCCCCTTTTATCATATTTTTTGTTTTTAATGGCCAGTTTAATCGGTATTTGGCAATGCCATACCATTTGTGCAACACTCATTTTACCCCATAATTTTTCAGAAGCCGGACTTAGTTTATGAAGTCGGTCTACAACCTCTTTATATGTAGATTCATCAAAAATTGATTTCATAAGTTCCAGGTAAGGATTTTCTGAATGAAATTTACAATATTTTTTTTTGTTGATTATCTTTAAGGCATGCAACAAAAATCTTCTTCATTTTCCATAAAGAACTGGTCTGATGATGACAAACCAAGGGAAAAACTATTGCATAAGGGCCGGTCTGTACTTTCTAATGCCGAACTGCTGGCTATTTTAATAGGTTCGGGAACAAAAAATGAAACGGCAGTAGCTCTTTCCAAGAGAATTCTGGCCTCCACAAATAATAATCTAGGTGAGTTGGGTAAGATATCTACCAAACAACTGATGAAATTTAAAGGCATTGGTGAGGCCAAGGCCGTGACTATTGCCGCGGCATTGGAAATGGGAAGAAGGAGACAGAATGAGACGGTAACAAGGACC
>JAHEBI010000433.1 GCA_024642325.1 Eudoraea sp.
TGAATTAGATGGAATTGGACTTTCTCTTATTGAAATTTCACATCGCAGCAAAGAGTTTGTTGCGGTTATGGAAAAAGCAAGGTCTTTGGCTCTTGAACTTTTGGGGCTGGAAGGAAAAGGATATAAAGCTTTGTATCTTCAGGGGGGAGCCAGTCTGGAGTTCCTAATGGTAGCTTACAACTTTTTGGAAAACAAAGCCGGTTACGTTAATACAGGAACATGGAGTACATCTGCCATTAAAGAAGCTAAGTTATTTGGGGAAGTAATTGAAGTAGCGTCTTCTAAAGACAAGAATTTCAACTATATACCCAGGGGTTATGTCGTTCCTAATGATCTGGATTACCTTCACCTGACCTCTAATAATACAATTTTTGGAACGCAAATAAAAGAATTTCCAACTACTAAAGTTCCTCTGATTTGTGATATGAGTTCTGATATTTTCTCCAGACAATTAGATTTTTCGAAATTTGATCTTATTTACGCCGGGGCTCAAAAAAATATGGGACCGGCTGGTACAACGCTGGTAGTAATAAAGGATGATATTCTTGGACAAGTAACCAGGCGCATCCCATCCATGTTGGATTATCAGGTGCATTTAGGTAAAGACAGTATGTACAATACGCCATCCGTTTTTGCAGTTTATGTTTCAATGCTTACACTCCAATGGTTAAAGGACCTGGGTGGTATAGCCGCAATTGAAGAAATAAATGAAAAAAAGGCAAGCCTAATTTACTCTGAGATTGATCTGAATCCTATGTTTAAAGGTTATGCCAACAAGGAAGACCGCTCAAATATGAATGCGACTTTTACACTTACAGATGAATCGCTTAAAGAAACTTTTGATGAAATGTGGAAAGCCGCCGGAATTAATGGGTTAAGTGGTCATAGATCTGTAGGAGGTTACAGGGCATCTATGTACAATGCCCTGCCTTTAGAAAGTGTGGGTGTTTTAGTGGATGTAATGAGTGATCTGGAAAGAAAAGGATAATTGATTAGAGGTTAAAGAATCATACAAATTAAAATTAAGAATAGCACAGGATGAAAATACTTGCCAACGACGGGATATCACAAAATGGAATTTCAGCATTAGAAAAAGCTGGATTCGAAGTTATTACAACCACAGTTGCCCAGGAACAGCTCGTAGATTATATCAATAAAAATGAAATATCAGGAATCCTGGTCAGGAGTGCCACACAGGTGCGAAAAGATATAATTGACAATTGCCCTACTTTAAAACTAATTGGCAGAGGAGGTGTTGGGATGGACAATATTGATGTAGCCTACGCCAAGGAAAAAGGACTACATGTCATTAATACTCCTGCCGCATCTTCAGAATCTGTGGCAGAATTGGTTTTCGCCCACTTGTTTGGAGGTGTTCGCTTCCTTTATGATGCTAATAGGAATATGCCTCTTGAAGGAGACAGCAATTTTAAAAAATTAAAAAAATCCTATGCCAAAGGCGTTGAGTTACGAGGTAAAACCCTTGGGGTTATAGGATTTGGCAGGATAGGTCAGGCCACTGCTAAAATTGCGGTTGGCATAGGCATGAATGTTATATTTCATGACCCGTTTATAGATTCTGCGACTATTAAATTACCTTTCTTCGACGGTCAGACGGCTAGTTTCAATTTTACGAATAGAACCAAAGAAGAAGTTTTGCGAAATGCAGATTTCATAACCGTGCATGTACCGGCACAAAAGGATTATGTAATTGGCAAAAAGGAATTTGATATGATGAAAAACGGGGTGGGTATTGTGAATGCTGCCAGAGGTGGTGTTATAGATGAAGTTGCTCTGATTGAAGCCCTGGAGAACGGAAAGATAGCTTTTGCCGGACTTGATACATTTGAATCTGAACCCACTCCTGAGATAAAGATTCTTATGCATTCAAAAATTTCACTAACACCCCATATTGGTGCAGCAACGGCAGAGGCTCAGGACCGTATAGGTTTAGAATTGGCTGATCAAATTATTTCTCTTTTAAAATAAGCATTGGGGATGGTTCAATACCCTGTTAAAATGTAGGTTGAAGTTGAAAATTAATCCACTGCAGTCCTTTGTTATAGAGCAATGGTATAACAAGTAATTTGTGTGATTTCCTATAAACTCACTTTTCAATTTGAAAATCCGTAAGTGTTAAAAAGATCTTACCGGTTTTGGAACCTTCCTGTTTAATTGCATTGCGATCAACTTCAGTTTCTTTTCCAAGAAATCGCAAAGGTATTTTTACACTATTAACAGCAAATTGAACCTCCACAGCAGAAGGAAGGGCATCTACATAATTTTGATAGGCCAGATAGGCCGTAAAAACACCCTCTGTTTTAGTGCTTATCTCCGATTGCAAAATTCTTTTTGCCTTGGTATCCATAAAAAGGGTCGCTATGGAAAAGTCGGATTTTGATGTGGTTGGAATTATATTAATAACTTTGCATACAACTCCATTATAATTTGCCTCACCCCTGTTAACCGTAATAAACGGGTGTTCAAAAATTTCATTCAGGGTTAGATCCAATCCTCGTTTAGGAAGCATAATAAAATCGTCGGAAGTTACTTTGGTAGCTTCTCCCTGTTTATAACGCACCTTTCCATATTTGGTGGGCATATTAATAAAACTGATATCTACATCCAGTTTTATCTGCGCATTGAATGATTTTATTGAATCCATTCGCATTTTTATTTGAAG
>JAHEBI010000053.1 GCA_024642325.1 Eudoraea sp.
ATGTCCTCAAAGCAGATGGTCTTGCAGCGGGTAAAGGGGTTTTAATTCTCCATGACCTCGCTGAGGCAAAAAAAGAATTGAATGAGATGCTTATAAGCGCCAAGTTCGGTGATGCCAGCTCAGTTGTAGTAATAGAAGAGTTTTTATCCGGAATTGAACTCAGTTGTTTTGTTTTGACCGATGGTGAAAATTATAAAATATTACCCATGGCCAAGGACTATAAACGTATTGGAGAAGGCGATACAGGATTAAATACTGGAGGCATGGGAGCTATCTCACCCGTTCCTTTTGTTACAGAGGAATTTCTGGAAAAGGTTCATAAACGAATTATAAAACCAACTGTAGAAGGCTTGCATAAAGACCATCTGCCTTACCAGGGATTTATTTTTATTGGTTTGATAAAAGTAGGAGATGATCCTTTTGTCATAGAATATAATGTCCGACTAGGAGATCCGGAGACCGAAGTTGTAATTCCAAGGATAAAAAATGATTTGGTTGATTTATTTGATGCTGTAGCTCACGGCAAGCTGAATTCCATTGATTTGGAAATTGATGAAAGGACCGCGACCACAGTTATGCTGGTTTCCGGGGGCTATCCACAGGCTTATAAAAAAGGAATTGTAATAAAAGGAATTCAGGAAGTGGAGGATTCTATTGTTTTCCACGCCGGAACCAAATTAACGGATAAAAACATCCTTACAAATGGCGGCAGGGTTATGGCTATTACCTCCTATGGAAAGGATTTTAATGAGGCATTAAAGAAATCTTATCAAAATATTCACAAAATCCACTTTGATAATATGTATTACAGGAAAGATCTGGGCTTTGATCTTTAGAAATCTGTATGAAAAGGATCAATGATATGTACCTTCTCATTGAAAAAACCCTGAAAACAGTTTATAAGTAGGAGTGGGCCGTAATACTCTTATCTTCTTCCCCGCTATCGTCAAACTTTTTAAGTTGCATTAACCAGTATATCATAGCCACGGCCCCTAAAAGTGCAAAGATCCAGTTCACGGCATTAGATGTCCACCAGTTAGACATAAATCGAAAAAAATCATAAGGCCAGAAAAGTCCGTTTACGAATAAATCTTGTATGCCTTCAAAAAATGCTCTCATCTTGGTTATATTTACAACACAAAAATATAAAAACCCAGGATGATTTCAGGCATTTTTGGCAAAACAAAACCGATAAACTTTATAATTATCCTTGGTTTTTTGTTTCTATTCTATTGGTTTGTTCATTTTGTACTATATGATAGCCACATGGAACCTGAACAATTGGTGCTGCAATTTTTGGTATTGGGGGTTCTTTTATTTAGCGTTTTTATAGTTGATTTTATTGCAAAGCGAAATCAAATTACTGCCTCAAATTCATTTGCGATTCTCTATTATGCCCTGCTTATTGTTGTTTATTCTGAAATTTTACTGGATAATAATGCCGTGTTCTGCAGTTTCTTCCTCTTATTGGCTATAAGAAGGCTAATAAGTCTTAAGTCGCTTAAAAATATTAAATTAAAGGTATTTGATGCCACAATCTGGATCCTTATTGCAAGTCTTTTTTACGATTGGGCAATTATATACCTTATTTTGGTTTACATAGCTATTTATTTCTACGAACCTAAGAATATAAAGAACTGGTTGGTACCCCTTACAGGTATTTTTGTCTTTGGAATTATCCTGGTATGTATTCTAATCATAAGTGATAATCTGGACTTTTTAAAAAATCATTATAAACTGTCTTTCAGAATTGATATCATCGATTATTGGATGAATAGTACCAAATTGGCGATTTTTGCTATAATTACAATAATTGTTACTGCTTTGGCATTTGTAAAAATGGGGAAATTAGGCCTGGGCAAAATAATCACCATGCGCATTATTGCTATTTCGCTGGCCTTGGGCCTTATAGTCACCTTTTTAAAAACGAATAACGAGACATATCCTGTGCTGATTGCATTTTTTCCGGGAGCTATTTTTTTAACCAAATATTTAGAATTAATTAAAAAAGCTACTTTTCGGGAAATTGTTCTTATTGTTTCTATAGTGACTCCTTTTCTGATATTGATTACAGAAATGATTATCAAATAATAGGGTATATTTGCATCAAAATCAAGCTACTATGTTCAGTAATTCAGCCTTCAAAATATTTGAGGAAAGTATTAATACCTATCACATAAAGGATGACATTAATCAGTCATTTAAAAACCCATACCCCAAATCGGATATTAACCACCTGTTATATAAAAAAAATTGGATTGATACCGTACAATGGCATTATGAAGATATCATAAGGGATCCCAAAATAGATCCTGCCAAAGCCCTGGAATTAAAGCGAAAAATAGATGCCAGCAATCAGGACAGGACAGATTTAGTTGAATATATTGACAGTTATTTTTTAAATAAATACCATACGGTACAATCACTTCCTAATGCAAGGATCAATACCGAAAGCCCTGCCTGGGCTATTGATCGACTGTCCATTTTAGCGCTGAAAATCTATCATATGCAGGAAGAGGCCACGCGCTCGGATGCATCTGAACAACACATTAAGAAATGCGATCAAAAGCTAAAAGTTCTTCTCGAACAAAAAGAGGATTTGTCAACAGCTATAGATCAATTGCTGACCGATATTGAGCAGGGTAGGATATTAATGAAGACCTATAAACAAATGAAGATGTATAACGACGAGGAGTTAAACCCGGTTTTGCGTGGGCAAAAATAATTTCAAACATCTTTTAGTCATTCGTTTGTCGGCCATGGGTGATGTGGCAATGACAATCCCTGTTTTAAGTGCGCTAACAACCCAATACCCTAATTTAAAAATTACCGTCCTTACCAGAACCACTTTTAGGCCCATGTTTATTGATTTAAAAGGCGTTCGTGTTTATGAAGCGGACGTGGATGGGAAACATAAGGGTATTCATGGTCTTTGGAGATTATTTCGGGAACTAAAAGTAGTTGGAATTGATGCGGTAGCAGATCTTCACAATGTTCTTAGAAGTTCCATCTTGAGATGGTTCTTTGCGTCTAATGGCATACCGGTTGTACAGATTGATAAGGGAAGAGTTGATAAAAAAGCACTTACCTCATATAATAATAAGGTATTTAAACCTTTAAAAACTACATTCCAACGCTATGCCGATGTTTTTTATAAACTTGGATTCCCAATAGACCTGGAAAGAGTAAGATTTATGCCAAAAAGGGCCCTGCCTGACAATGTACTGCAATTCGTTGGGGCAGATAACCTTAAGTGGATAGGCATAGCACCTTTCGCGGCTTACCCGGGAAAAACGTATCCGTTTTTATTAATGGAAAAAATAATCCTATCCCTTAATAATACCAATAAGTATAAAATAATTTTTTTTGGAGGGGGTGAACATGAAAAGAAACAGGTAAAATTGTGGACCAATGCTTGTTCTAATTGTATAAACACTATTGGCATGCTTTCATTTCAGGACGAATTGGCATTGATCTCAAATTTGGATCTTATGTTATCCATGGATAGCGGGAATGGTCATCTGGCCGCTTTATTTAACATACCAACCATTACCCTATGGGGTGTTACTCACCCTTATGCTGGTTTTTCACCCTTCAATCAACCGTTGGATAACAGTCTTCTGGCAGACCGGGCAAAATATCCATTTATTCCAACTTCAATCTACGGAAATAAAATGCCTGAGGGATATGAAAATGCTATGTCTACTATAGAACCTGAAATGGTAATTTCCAGAATCACCAAGCTACTGGACACTACGTAATTTTATATCATACAGCTTCCTTTTGAGCTAATGAGTTAAAATAATGGCGCAATTGCTGCATGTACTTATACCTTAAATTTCTGCAGTTACCCTGGACCATTAAGGTTCTTACGCCCATGTACGAAGAAATTAAATATGTTGCCACCCCTTCACTGTCCACATGCCTATTCACAAAACCGTCAGATTTACCTTTTTGGAGGATTGAAACTAAATTTACTTCCCATACTTTATAAATGTCCATTAAGTAATTGGATATGACCGTATTTCTTCTGTTGAATTCAGAAATAAAATTACTCAATACAAAACCATAATCCATTTCATTATGTTCTGCGGTTTCCAATGCGTTTTCAAAACATTTTTCGATAGCCTGAAAAGGATCTTCCTTACCTTCAATAGGTTCAATTAGTAAACTATATACTTTACGAACAATTAGGTTTTGAACAATACTTACAAAAAAATCCTCTTTGGATTGAAAGTGATAGTAAAAAGCTCCTTTCGAAAGAGACAGAGATTTTAAGATATCGTCTATACTGGTATTATAATAGCCATTTTTATAAAACAACTCCAATCCGGTAACTTGCATCCTGTGCATGGTAGCCATGCGTTTTAAATTCTTATCCATTAGATTTGGGTTTTAGGGTTAAACAGACCGTTAAGTCTATAAACAAAGAACCCCTGAAACCGCAGGAGGGTGAATATTAAAGGATGTATGACTTTAAAAACTCGTTAAATGGTTGAAATCCCGATAAACTACATAACAAGCCCCGATTTTTACCGACCACTTAGTCGGTAAAAAATATCGACAAATGGTAGTTTTATTATATTTTCCGGCAGGATCAGACATGTTTTCTGTTTGAAAACTGAAAATTTAACAATCAATAATCTGTTATTTATTGTTTGGAATGGGAATCTTTTTACAAATAAATACCTGATAAGGGCATTGCAAGTATTAAAATTTTTGCTGAAAAGAGCTTTGGCTTAATACGATCTCAATTAGCATAAAACAAACCGTTAAGTTTATAATAGTATGTATAAAGTTAGCGCCATAAGCTCTAAAATAGGTTTTTAGGCCTGCTCTTCACGATAAAAGGTATTTCTTTTTAATAGTTATTAAAAAAAAGCAAGAGCAACCAACCGGATGGTTTCTAAAACATTAATTGGAGTTGTTGGGATTTATATGCAAATGTCAGCTCCCTGATAAATAACCAAGGAAAAGGTTCGAGTTTTTGGAGCTTGAAAGCAACTTCAAAGACTAAACATCATCATAATCTACCTTCAGGGTATCGCTTACAGGATGAGCCTGGCAAGTAAGGATAAACCCTTCTTCAATTTCACTATCCGTAAGAATCTGGTTTTTATCCATTTTGGCTTCACCTTCAGTAATCCTGGCAATACATGTACTGCAAACACCACCCTGACAGGAATAGGGAGCGTCTATGTCTTCATTAAGAACGGCATCCAAAACGGAAGTCTTTTTGTCCATAATAAAAGAATGTACTTCATCATCCAATACAACTTCTACCCTGGTTTTACCCTCAAGTGTTAAAGTTTCAGAATCTTTGTTTTCGCTGGCGGTAAAGAGTTCAAAATAAATGGAATCGTCAGGGACCCCATTTGCCTTTAATGTCTCGCTGGTCAGGTTTATCATTGCCTCAGGACCACATAGGTAGAATGTATTGAAAGCAATCTCTTTAAATTTATTTTTAAGAATAAAATTTACCACAGAGGTATCAATTCTACCAAATAGGGAATCCTCTTCCCGGGCCTTACTATAAACAAACTGCACTGAAAACCTGTTTTTATAATCCTCTGCGAGTTGTAAAATTTCATTACGGAACATCGTCTCGGTTTTATTTTGATTTCCATAAACCAATACAAAGATATTTTCGGGATGACTTTCCATTACATTTCTTGCAATGCTCATAATAGGAGTGATTCCACTGCCTGCGGCGAAAGCACATATTTTTTTAGGCAGATCGGAGGATTTATAAACAAAACGACCTTCAGGAGGCATCACTAGTAATTGGTTTCCTTCCTTAAGAGAGGTATTGGCATAAACCGAAAAGCGCCCCTCCGGCACTTTTTTGATTCCTATGGTTAAATGTTTGTCCTGTGGGCTTGAAGAAATGGAATAGGCCCTCCTAACCTCTTCACCTTCTAATTTGTGCTTAATTGTTATATACTGTCCTGCTTCAAAAGCAAACACTTTTTCCAGTTCTTTAGGAATAGCAAAGCTTACAGCAACCGAATTTGGTGTTAATTGGGATATCTTGTCAATAGTCAGGGAATAAAAATCACTCATCAATAAAAAATTTTTGCAAAATTAAGGATTGCTTTGGATTAATAAAGGGAAATTAGCCTCTCTTTGTAACAAAAGATATATTTGAGGCACAAACCTTCTGAACAAAAACACGCATTTTTATGTTCAAACACTTTTTTAACCTGCAATGGAAATCATTTTTCAGGGCGGCTTCTTTTAAAACAAACCTTGCTTTTAAGATTTTAATGATTTTTGGAGCCTTGTATTTTATGGTCATATTTCTTTTTTTAGGAGTAGGCTCCTATTATATTATTGAGAAAGAGGGTTTGGGAAATCCATTGCTGGTTGTGAATAAGTACATGATTTATTACCTGGTAATGGATGTATATATTCGCTATATGCTCCAGAAGATGCCAATTTTGAACATCAAACCCTTATTATATCTGCCATTTAAGAAGAGTCAGGTGGTATCATATTCCCTAGGGAAAACCATTTTTTCCTTCTTTAACTGGGCTCACGCTTTTTTCTTTGTACCGTTTTCCATCGTCCTTATTATTGAAGGATATAATCCTATGGGGGTTATTGGCTGGCATTTAGGCATCATGGCATTATTTTATTGCAATAATTTCGTCAATATCATGATGAATAATAAAGACAATGTTTTTTACCCTTTAGTTGCTTTTTTGGCAGTTCTAGGTGTTTGTCAGTATTACGAATGGTTTGACATCACATTATATACAGCTCCCATTTTCAACATATTTTATGACATTCCCTGGACCTCTTTAATTTCTTGGGGTGCCTTATTTGGTCTGTATGTTAGCGCGTTTAATTACTTTAAAAAAAATATGTATCTGGATGGAGGTCTGGCCACCAAACATGATATAGCCAGATCTGAAGATTATACATGGCTCAACCGTTTTGGAAACCTGGGAACTTTTCTTAAAAATGACATTAAATTAATCAAAAGGAACAAGCGCTCTAAGACCACCGTAATTATGAGCTTTGTATTCATTTTTTATGGGCTTCTTTTTTTTACGGGCAGCGTTGAGGCTTATAACAATCCTGTTTGGAAAATTTTTGCCGGCATTTTTGTTTCCGGAGGATTCCTGTTTAGTTTTGGCCAATTCGTTCCGAGCTGGGACAGTTCTTATTACCCTCTTATGATGAGTCAGAATATTCAATATAAAGAATATCTTTCTTCTAAATGGTACCTTATCATTATTGCGACTATAATTAGTACAATCTTGTCTGCTTTCTATCTTTATTTCGGATGGGATGCCTATTTGGCAGTAATAGTTGGTGCAATTTACAATGTTGGGGTCAACTCTTATCTGGTTTTGTGGGGAGGGGCCTATATTAAAACACCAATTGATTTGACCTCCAATAAAAAGGCCTTTGGAGATAAACAGGCCTTCAATGTAAAAACACTTCTTTTAACATTACCCAAATTGTTATTGCCCATATTGATTTATGGGATTGGACATTACCTTATTAATCCTACTGCGGGATACATATTCGTTGCACTTACCGGAGTATTGGGCTTTGCATTTAAGAATGTTGTATTCAACAAGATTGAAAAGATTTATAAAAAAGAAAAATATAAAACCTTATTGGCTTACAAACAAAAGGCCTGATAAGTTATAATTTGAAGTTGCCATGATTTACACACAAAACCTTACCAAAACCTATGGAGATCAGACGGTATTGAATATTGATAGTTTAGAAATACCCAAAGGCCAGATATTCGGCCTGGTTGGTAACAATGGGGCGGGAAAAACTACTTTTTTCAGTTTGCTTTTAGACCTAATCCAACCCACAACCGGAAAAGTAATAAACAATGAAGTCCAGGTAGATATTAGTGAGGCCTGGAAACCATTTACATCAGCATTTATAGACGAAACATTTTTGATAGGATATCTTACCCCTGAAGAGTATTTCTATTTCATAGGAGAGTTAAGAGGACAGACCAAAGCAGATGTAAATGAACTTTTAGGCAACTTTGAGGATTTCTTCCACGGAGAGATTTTAGGTCAGAAGAAATATTTACGGGATTTATCCAAAGGGAACCAAAAAAGGGTAGGAATAGTGGCTTCCTTTATCGGGAAGCCTCAGGTCATAATCCTGGATGAACCTTTCGCTAATTTAGATCCTACCACGCAAATAAGACTTAAAGAAATTATAAAAAATTTAGGCCGGGACAGGGAAGTCACCGTATTGGTTTCCAGTCATGACCTCATTCATGTTACTGAGGTTTGCGAACGTATAGTGGTATTAAATAAGGGCGAGATTGTTAAAGACATCCAAACCTCTAAAGAAACTTTAAAGGAGCTGGAATTGTTTTTTGGAGGCTGATATTCCAATGGTTGTAATGGTTGGATTTTTATTTACAAGGGAAGATAGATTTGGGTAAAATCATTTCCATTCCAATATTTTAGTCCTGGATTAAAATTATTACCACCTTTTCAAGTCTAATGGCATAATAATCTTGGTGTTTTTAAGTTAAGATTAGATAGAATACCAACAATTTTGAAGCTACGTATAAAATTTATTCTGGCTGGTGTTCTTGGGGGCATACTTTTTAACGCTTGTTCTACCAAGAAAGACACTTTTGTAAACCGCAACTGGCATGCGTTGAATACCAAGTACAATACATTGTACAATGGCAATATTGCTTTTGAGGAAGGGAGAGACGAACTAAATATTTCTTATCAGGATAATTATTGGGAAATTTTACCTGTAGAACGACTTCAGGTAAAGGATGAACTAAAACTGGATTCTGAAAACAACAACCCAAATTTTATAATTGCTGAGGAAAAAGCCACCAAAGCTATTCAAAAACACAGCATGGACATTGAGGATGAAGAGCGCAATCCGCAAACGGATGAGGCCTTCCTGCTCCTGGGCAAAGCCAGATACTTTGACCAGCGCTATATTCCTGCAATTGAGTCATTTAATTATATTTTAAGGAAATATACAAAAAGCGATAAGTTAAACGAAGCTACAATTTGGAGAGAGAAAACGAATATTAGACTGAATAACGAGGAGCTCGCTCTAAAAAATTTGAAGCGCCTATTGAAGTATGAAAAGCTTAATGATCAGGAATACGCAGATACGCATTCCATGATGGCCCAGGCATACATAAACCTAAAGGCTCCGGATACTGCAATTCAAGAATTGAAAATAGCTTCGGCCTATACCAAAAAACTTGCTGAGAAAGGGAGGTATTATTTTATTATTGGGCAATTGTTTAATCAGTTGGGTTATAGGGATAGTGCGAATTATGCATTTGAAAAGATCATAGAATTAAACAGGAAGTCCCCACGGGTGTACATGATTAATGCACATTTGCATAAAATTCAAAATATTGAAATAACGGAGGAGAATAAAGAAGAGCTACTGGAGCAATTAATTGACCTTGAAGAGAATAGGGAAAACAGGCCATTTCTGGATAAGATATATAACCAGAGGGCAGAATATTACATGGCGACTGGTTCCGATAGCTTGGGAGTAGTATATTTTAATAAGTCTATAAGGGCAACTCTTAATTCACCTCAGTTAAACGCACTTAATTATGAAAATCTTGCGGAATATAATTTCGAGAGCAATGAATACAAAATAGCCGGGAATTATTACGATAGCGTTTTGAATAACTTACCTGAGAACACCAAAAAATACAGAGCCATTAAGAAGAAATTGGATAATCTGGAAGATGTCATCTTATATGAAGATATTGTCCAATATTCAGATAGTGTAATAACCCTTTACAATCTTCCAAAAATGCAACAATTAGCATTTTTCGAAGAGTATATTGCCAAGCTGAAGTTGGCGGAGGAAGAAGCGGCTTTAAAAA
>JAHEBI010000434.1 GCA_024642325.1 Eudoraea sp.
TTTTCCTATTGATTGAAGGTCATAAAACACTCTTGTACTAGGTTTTCTTATATTGATCACCCTGTTTAAATCAATAGGTGTCCCGATAACTACTGCATCACAATCACAGCTGTTAATAGTTACTTCCAAATCCCGAAGCTGGTTGACACCATATCCCATAGCCGGTAATAATTTACCTATTTCCGGATAAGCCTCAAAAGTATCTTGCAGCTGTCCTACCAGGCAAGGCCTGGGGTCTACCAACTCTAAAGCACCAAATTTTTCGGCAGCCAGTGTACCCGCTCCAAGTTTCATGCCGCCATGGGTTAAAGTGGGCCCGTCTTCAACAACAAGGACCCTTTTATTTCGTATAACAGAAGAATCAGCCACACGTATGGGTGAAGCAGCATCAATTACAATGGCATTGGGCACTACCTGGGTAATTACCTTTCGAAGCTTATCAATATCTTCAGGATGTGCACTGTCTATTTTATTAATGATGACAACGTCAGACATCCTTAAAGTAACTTCTCCGGGATAATATTTTGTACCATGGCCAGCTCTGTGAGGATCGGTTACTGTAATGTGTAAATCAGATTTATAGAAGGGAAAATCATTGTTTCCCCCGTCCCATACAATAATATCACAGCCATTAGGATCATTTTCAGCTGCCCTTAAAATATCTTCATAGTCCACTCCGGCGTAAATGACATTTCCTCTGACAATATGCGGTTCGTATTCTTCCATTTCCTCAATCGTACAATCGTATTTCTCCAGATCCTCAAGAGTGGCATAGCGCTGAACCCTCTGTGCCTCAAGATCTCCATAGTGCATCGGATGCCTTATGGCAACTACTTTTAGCCCATTTTCAATCAGGATCTCAATTAATCGCCTTGCGGTCTGGCTCTTTCCACAACCGGTCCGGGTGGCACCAACACTAATTAATGGTTTAGTACTTTTTATAGAAGTGTCTTTTCTGCCCAGCAAAACAAAATTTGCTCCTGCTGTATTTACCAGGGCGCTTTTGTGCATAATCTGATCGTAAGAAACATCGGAATATGCAAAAACCACATCATCTATTTTCAGATCAACTATCAAATTTGTAAGGTCTTTCTCGTCATAGATCGGAATACCGGCGGGATATAATTCACCTGCCAGTGAAGGTGGATACTTGCGGTTTAAAATATTGGGGATCTGTGCTGCGGTAAAAGCCACTACCTCATAGCTCTTATTATCCCGGTACACTGTATTGAAATTATGAAAATCACGGCCGGCAGCGCCCATGATAAGAATTCTTTTTTTTACCATGTTAGTTTTATTTAAATGCATTTATTCCTTCGAAGATATTCTAAGATTGATATATTGGAAATGATAAAAATCATATTCAGTCTTAATCAAATGAAAGTTTCGGAATAATCCGGAAAAAAGATCGAACAGCAGTTTTTGTTTCTACCATTATTTGCATTTCGCTAAACGATAAATCTCATAACATACGTATTTATCAGCTAAACAGTAAGAACCCTGACTAATTATGCTTTAAAATTAAGACTCTATGTGAACATAAAATAGACTCCCTTAATCATAGCTTGCCGGCTCTAACAGATTATATACCCCTGTCCCAACTTATCTTAGCCTAAAGAAAAATACTATCTTCGTGTATTGTATTTAAAAGTACCTTCTATGTTTGGAAAATTTAATTTGTTTCCGGTATTAGTTTTCTTTACCGTTCTTCTGAATACCCCCCTGGCTGTACAATCGCAAGAAACTCCCTTGATAAAAGCAGTTGATTCTACTTTGGTTATCCAACCAAAGGCCATTCCTGTGATTAATATCGTACAGGAGATGGAGAAAATTAACAAGGAATTAAAACAGATTGAGAAGAAAATAGAGCCAAAGAAAAAGGTCATCGAAATTGACTCTCTTATCCCCGTTTATGAAGAACTGATAAAAGAACGGCAACTTTATGTTCAAAATTTTATCAAAGCGAATCCCAATAGGCAAAAAGTAGATAATCAAATTAATAAATGGACCGGTTATCGGGATTATCTAAATGGCTGGGAAAGTACAATTAATGTTTATGAACAAAGAAATGCCATATTGGCTGAAGAAATATTACCCAAAGAACAAATATGGGAATTAACATATCAAAATGCCATAGAGGAAAATGTACCACCCGAATTTCTGACAAATATAAAAAGCGTATTGGATGAAGTATTGCGAGTCAGTATAAAAATTAAAAATGAAAACATTTACTTTCTAAGACTTGAATCCAAAATTAACAATCAGAATTTAATTATTCAAGAAGTCATTGAGGAACTGATCACATTAAAAAATTCGGATGTTTATCAGCTCTTTTACTTACGACACCCAACTTTATGGAAGACCTCATTTAAAACTCCAAAGACAGATTCTGACGAAAAAGCAGGTGTAGAATCTGTTTCGGAGAATATTAGAAATATTTTAGAATTTGCTAAATCCAATGAAAATGAAATCTACCTCTTTTTTATTGTTATTGGCCTGGTAATAGCAGGGATGATATATATCAGAAAGGGATACCTTAAATATGAGATAATAGAACCACAAGATGATCCGGAAAAAGCAAAAGATCTCATGGTAAATAAAACTGCTTGGGGTATTCTGTTTATTTCTATTTTATGTGCAAGATTTTTCTTTATTAATACCCCTCAGCTTT
>JAHEBI010000054.1 GCA_024642325.1 Eudoraea sp.
TTGGTGCCGGCGACAGTATGGTGGCCGGCATGGTGTTTGGCCTCACACAGGGCAAGTCAAACCGGGAAATGGTAAGATATGGCGTAGCCTGCGGTACGGCGGCGACTTTGCGCCCTGGCACACAGCTTTGTAACAAGGAAGATACAGACCGACTATATGAATGGATTACCTCCCAGAATGTTAAAAAAACAAAAAAAAACAACTGAACTGATCTAGATCATGTTGTACCCGGATGATGACGTTTATTTTTGTAGTGTATTTAAATGAATATGGTTCATTGAAAAATTTAAATAGATGGGTTTTTAAATCGGGGGGATAAGAAAACCCACAAGTACAGAAGCCGTTAAGGACACTCTTTAAACCATTTGAATTGCGAACGGTGCTAGCGATAGGACCTATTAGGGATCAGTGTAAGCGGTCATTGGGCAGAATTGACAGTTTCTTGGAAACCGGGGTATTTTGGTATCCCGGTTTCTTTTTTGATCAATAACCACTGATATTCTTTGTGTCTGATAAAAGTACCAGTATCAACAAAGTGTGAAGGCCTGTGTGTTTTGCCCCAATAAGTTCCTGTGTAGGATTCAAAGATCACAGGTAAATTGTTCGATGAGAACGATCCATCCAACAAATGGATGATCCCAATATTCATATATTACTTCCGCAAAGACCACACGCAATTATGTTACTGAAGACAGGAAGACAACTACTTGCCGGAATTTGCCGAATTTTTGGCGAAAAGTATATTAGTACCTATAAAGGGCATTCACTTTTGAATGCGGGTTCGGCATATCATCATTTTCCAACAAATAAACTTTACCTCCATTCAAAAATGTCCTGATGGCGGCCTTGTTCAATAGGGATACACTTGAAGGCAAAAATTCTTGATCGATCCGAACATGTCTTTTTTCCGGGTCGTAGACACCCCAGATATCTGCGCCATTTTCAACAAAAAGCGTATCAATTTTTCCGTCTAAAGCCGCGGGAAGTACTTGCCCGATATCCGAAGATGTTCTTCCGGAGCCATCATGTTCCTTAAAAAGTTCTAATTTTTCCTCTCGTTCACGATCAAAAATCGGAGCCACTTCATTCCATGCTAATTTGTGCAACAAAACCTTATCGGTATCCGAAAGGTTGCATGAAATATGGTTTTCCAGCAAATGTTTATAGCTACTTACTTTTTTATAGATTGAAAACAAATAATCCTGAGATGCAACGACCATTGGAATCTTATCATCTTTTAAAAAGGTCATCAACCCCTTGTCTATGGCTCTGAAATAATCTGCAATCTCGCTTTTGCGATCGCGGTCAGCTTCAGCATGGCCATGGTAAATGGCCCGCCCCTGTGCATCGGCTCCACTTTTATACTGAAGGCTATCCGGCTTGTAATCATAACCTACTCGTTCTTCCATCCGTGAGGGTATCAGATCGTCTATGAACACTTTGGTAATACTATGACGGGTCTGCCTGTAAAGTTTGACATCCTCCAATTCCAACGACAGTACATAAAAGGTACCATCGCCCGTAAACATTGGAAATAATGGTTTGAGATAAAAACCATTCGCAACATAGTTATATGATTCAAAATGAATGGGAAGTGTAAATTTTTTAAAGAAACCATCTGAACAAAAAATGGCGAGTCCGTCAGATTGGTACCGCCAGAATTTTCTATTGTCAATCAGTTCCTGGATGGGTGCGACCAGCCTATCGATTTCCTTCGGTCCCATTTCCTCTTTTTCCAACTTATTTTTTACCTCCTTCAATTGGCTTTTTAGTTGCTGTACATCCTCCCGTTGCAAAACTTCCTCCCCTGCCTGATGGGTTGGGATAAAAATAGAGATGCAGCTTTTACCATGGATGCCATCCAATTCCTCGATTTCCTTTTTTGTGATCAGTACCATTGCAGATAGTTTTTAAGATATTAGTTACTTCTATCAAAAATAAAGATGGCTACTGCTTTATGAAATGATTAAGGTCAGTAAGGAGAAATCTCAGTGGCAAACATAAAAATCAGAAACTTTTTTAAAAGGCTTCATCCATTTGAAAAGAAACGAAAAATGTGCAATTGGAACCGTATCTGCACAGACATTGGCAAACTAATTTTGATCAAAACTAATTTGTTGCTCCCATACCAATAAAAAAACCCTTGATTTCTTTTGAAATCAAGGGTAATTGATGTTGGCCTACTAGGACTCGAACCTAGAACGACTGGACCAAAACCAGCTGTGTTGCCAATTACACCATAGGCCATTAGTGCATAAGAGCCTGCAAATTTAAGACAAACTTTTGTTTGCACAAATATTTTGAATACAATCAACTAAAAAAAGAACAGCAGCCTCCTGTTAAAGGTTTGAAAAAATTATAAGTCCATATCTATTTTAATTAGTAAATTCGCCCAGATTGGTAAACTTCATAGTACATGTTTTCAAAGAACTTCGAGAAATGGGATACCATCCTTGGATGGGTTGTTTTTTTTATTGCCCTCATCACTTACACCATAACCGTTGAGCCTACCGGTAGTTTTTGGGACGCCGGAGAATACATAACCACTTCTGCAAAATTGCAGGTGGCACACCCACCGGGTGCGCCATTACTCCAAATGATTGGAGCTTTTTTCGCCATGTTTGCCTTTGAAGCAGACCAGATTGCACGGATGGTAAATTATGTTTCGGGGGTATCCAGTGCATTTACCATTTTGTTTATGTTCTGGACGATTACCAATCTTACACGTAAACTAATACCCAAGAAAGAAAAGTTTACCAACAGCAACGCCATAGTTATTTTAGGCAGCGGTCTCATCGGCGCTTTGACCTTTACTTTTTCAGATAGTTTTTGGTTCAATGCCGTAGAAACTGAGGTATACGCCATGGCCAGTTTTATTATGGCACTACTTTTATGGATGGGATTAAAATGGACAGATGACCTTGAAGATCCCAGAGGTAATCGCTGGCTGATTCTCATCTCCTATGTAGTAGGACTTACCTTTGGCATTCAGTTTATGGGCTTTTTAGCAATTCCGACCATAGGTTTATTATACTATTTCAAAAAATATAAGACCACTACGGTTAAGAATTTTCTTTTAGCTAATATCACGGTAATAGCCATTTTAATGTTAGTCTATAAATTTTCGCTGACCTACGTGCTAAAATTATTTGGCTGGAGTGAAGTGTTTTTTATCAATAGCATTGGATTGCCATTTAATTCAGGCACTGTGATAATGCTCCTGGTTTTTGTTAGCTTTTTTTATTTTGGATTGCGTTATACCCACAAAAATAATTTTAGAGTAGCCAATACTTTAATGCTCTGTGCCATGTTTTTGTTTCTTGGCTTTTCTTCCTGGCTTATGTTGCCTATAAGAGCTAACGCCAATGTGATTGTCAACGAAAATAATCCGTCGGATGCCAGGTCATTACTCGCTTATTACAACAGAGAACAATACCCTCAGGTAGACAGCCCTATTTATGGCACTTACTATTCAGATACTTTTGCCCCCGCAGGTGATGAGGTGGATGATAAACCGAAATATGAAAAGGATAAGGAACTGGGCAAATACATTATTGTAAACAAATACAAGAATGCCATGCAGGGCCCTAATAAGGATCACAGAGGCATATTGCCCCGAATGTGGAGCGATCAGAACGCTGAAAACTACATGAAATATTTTGGCCCTTTAGATTTTAGAATGAAAACATCTAACGAAGAGCTGCGCAAAGCGGTGGCTCAGGTTAAAACGGGTCTTGCCAATGGCGAAATTGATGAAGAGCAATACATTGGATTTTTAAGGCAATTTGGTGAATATTTGGAAGTAGAACCCCCAAGCGTTTGGCAAAACATTAAATATATGTTTCAGTTTCAGTTCGGCTATATGTACTGGCGTTATTTTATGTGGAACTTTGTAGGGAAGCAAAACGATTTGCAGGGCCGTTATAACGGCAATGGTGAATGGTTGAGCGGGATTGGGTTTATAGACAACCTTCGTTTGGGAAGTCAGGACAATCTCCCTAAGGATGAAATGGAAAATAAAGGACGAAATACGTATTTCTTTTTGCCTTTAATTCTTGGAATTATAGGTTTAGTTTTCCAGCTCACTAAGAATCCCAAACAATTCTGGGCTCTTTTTGTGTTTTTTATATTTACCGGGATTGCAATTCAATTCTATACAAATCCTTATATTTTTCAGCCACGTGAACGGGATTATTCACTGGTAGGCTCCTTTTATGTTTTTGCCTTATGGGTAGGATTAGGAGTATATGGGTTATATGAAGAATTCAAGAAATTAATAACTCCAAAAGTTCTTGGACCAGCAGTTCTGGTGGTCTGTCTTTTGGCCGTGCCGGGAGTGATGGCCTTTCAGAATTGGGATGATCACGACCGGTCTAATCGATTCACTGCGCGTGCAAGCGCTACGGCTTATCTGGATTCCTGCCAGGAAGATGCTGGGGCTATGTTATTTACAATAGGGGACAATGACACTTTCCCGCTTTGGTATGCCCAGGAAATTGAAGGATACCGTACCGATGTGCGTATAATCTGTACCAGCCTTTTCGCCACAGATTGGTATGTAGATCAAATGAAGCGCAAGGCTTATAAAAGTGATCCCATTCCCTCACAGCTTACACATGACCTATACAGATATGGGAACAGGGATGTAATATATTACCAGGGTCTTCCAGGTTTGTCTGAAAAACGATGGAACATCAGCGATTTTATGAATTGGGTTGGAAGTAATAAACCTCAGACAAAATTTAAGTATATCCTGGAAAAACAGGGCGCTGACCTAAGTGAATACTCTGAAAGCACCTTGGATCTCGTATATTATCCAACCAACAAAATAAGAGTTCCGGTTAACAAGAAAAATGTACTTGAAAGTGGCCTGGTTAAAGAAAAAGATTCTGCATTAATTGTTGATTATATAGATATTGACCTGCCGAAAAGTGCACTGCCTAAAAACAGGATTATGATGTTGGATATACTTGCCAACAATGATTGGAAACGTCCCATATACTTTTCAGGAGGCAGCTTTGACAATGCAGAATACATCTGGATGAAAGAGTATTTACAATTAGAAGGATTGGCCTATAAGTTAGTGCCTATCCATACAAAGAATCAAAGTTCTTATGAGATGGGAAGAATTGACACAGATCTCATGTACGATATAGTTAAAGGTTGGGATTGGGGCAATTCAGGAAGTTCGGATATCTACCATGATCCTCAGACCAGGACTCAAGGCTTATCTTTCCGGGGTAATCTTGCGAGATTGACGGAAGCTCTTATTAAAGAAAATAAAATTGATAAAGCCAAAGATGTAATTAACATTGCCATGACCAATTTACCTTTGGAATACTATGGTTTTTATGCCTTTGTAGAACCTTTTGTGGACGGCTATTACAAGGTAGGTGAAACACAGAAAGCCAGGGATCTGTTCTATAAATTAAGGGATATTTACCAGGATCGGCTGGATTATTATTCTAGCATTCCATTGGATGAACAATATGACAAAATTGAGGATATTATTGGCGATATGGAAGCGTACAGAAGAAACATTGATATTCTTATAGAAAATAATGACCGGGAGATGGCAGAAAAGGAAACCTTGCTATTTAATGAGCATATAGATATGTTCAGCCATTTTTATAAGGATGAGGTTTTAGAACAACCTCCTTTACTAGAACAATCGAATCCGGATATATTGGATACCTTAGAGGTTGAAAAAGATTCTTTTTCAGGTGACTCATTAAATCCCGGTGTGGAATTGGACTCTTCTACCGGCGGAAATTAATCCTCCGGTTATAGTATTAAGGCAAATACGAAGGTGATTTTTTAAAGATATTCATTAAGTATACCAATAAGTGTGTTTGCGTCCTGCTCTCCGCTTTGTCGCCAAACCATTTCACCTTTTTTGTAGATCATCAGGGTAGGCAGGCCCTTAATTCTAAGCGCCTGTGATAGCTCTTTGTTTTTATCCACATCTATCTTAATAACCTTGCCTTTATCTCCTAAGGCTGCAGCTACATCCCTAAGAACAGGATGCATAGAAGTGGATTGTTCGTTCCACTCCGCATAGAAATCAAGTAACACAGGGATATTAAGATCTATAAGTTCGCCGAATTTAGACATATAAAACACATTGGTTTATGAATCAAATGTATGAAAAAATGTTAAAAAATCAGGTATACCCTTAATTTTGGGTAAAACTTGAAAGTTAAATTCAAGTTAAATCTTTCTTTTTTAGAGTAATCACAGTGATTTCCGGGTAGATACCAACTCTTCCCGGGTAGCCTAAAAATCCAAATCCCCTGTTGACATTTATAAATTCCCCCAGTTCTTCATAGATACCGGCCCAATATTTATATCTCCATTTCACCGGGCTCCATTTAACCCATCCCGGGATTTCTATCCCAAACTGCATCCCATGTGTATGACCACTAAGTGTAAGGTGATAATGATAATCATCCTTTAATACGACATCCTCCCAATGAGACGGATCATGGCTCAATAGAATTTTAAAATCATCTTTACCTATTTCAGAAGCTGCTTTTTTTAAGTCCCCAGACCTTCTAAAACCTCCTCTTCCCCAATTTTCCACTCCAATTACGGCCAGTTTATCTTCCGCTTTTTCAAGGTACCTACTCTCGTTAAGCAAGAGCTCAAAACCCATTTCCTTTTGCATAAGTTTTAGATCATCCAAATTTTTCATCTTATCCTCTTCAGTATCCCAGGTGACATAATCCCCGTAATCATGGTTTCCCAGGATTGAATATTTCCCGTCTACTGCGCTCAAACTAGAAAACAATTCAGCCCATGGCCTCATTTCCTCTGCTTTATTGTTTACCATATCTCCTGTAAAGAAAATAACATCACTCCTCTGCTTATTGATCAGATCAACGGCATATTCAATTTTTTTTCTGTTGTCAAAACTTCCACTGTGAATATCCGATATTTGAGTAATCTGATATCCATCAAATGCAGGAGGAAGGTCTTCAAATTCCATTTTGTATTTCAAGACCTTAAAATTGTATTTACCCCTATACATGCCATAAAGTAATGCCCCAAAAGGAACTGCTGCGATACCCATGGCTATAAGGCTTAAAAACCTCCTTCTCTCCGGAAGGCTGAACTCCCTGGCAGTACCATAATATTTCTGGTACCCTCCCGCAAAAACTCTGAAAATATCTTCAGAAAAAAGAAAAATAATGGTGATAATTTTAAAAGTAAGGATGGCTGCCAAAAACCCAAACGCATAACTTTTAGGCCTGCTTAAAACCCTGCCGGCAGTTTCGCCCCAGGTAAATTGAAAAATAAAATTACCAAGTACAATTAAAGATATGGCGGCAAAAACAAAGTAAACCCAGGGGAATCTGGTAACGGTCTTCAGAGCTTGTAAGCTATAGAAACCCAGGATAAGATAAATTATAATAAAAACAATCCAGCGCAGCATATGTTTTTTTTACAAATATATTTCATTAGCGGGGTATCGCTTTACATCTTTGCCTTTATTTAACGCTTTGGATTAATGCCCGAATAATCTCCGGATCAGTTATGGCCATTTCATCATCACGGAGATAAGATGGGTTATTCATTGAAATATCAGGTTTTTTATCAAGTGTTTTACTAAATTTTATGCCCGACAGGTGTATGGCTTCAAATCCATTATTTTTAAAAAATATTGCATTGTGTTCACGTATTCCACCACCGGGCATGATCACGCATTTTTCAGCTTTATTCTTCCATATGGTCAGATTATTTATGGCCTTTTCTGCCGATTGCTCCCCTCCTGAAGTTAAAATACAATCTACCCCCAAATCCTCGAGCTCCATCAGCGTTTGAACAGGATCCGTAACCCAGTCAAATGCCCTGTGAAAAGTAAAGTGTAAATCTCCTGCTTCAATTACCAGCTCTCTGGTCCGTTTCCTGTCCAGGGTACCATCAGAATGCAAAACTCCTGAAACTATTCCGGAAACACCAAGATCTGTGCAGAGCGCAATATTTGCTTTCATGATCTGAATTTCGTCTCTGGAGTATGTGAAATCTCCGCTTCGCGGCCTAATCAGAACATGAATGGGAATACGAAGCTTTTCCGTGACCTGCTTAATCAAACCGTAAGACGGTGTTATACCTCCCACAGCTAATTCTGCACAGAGCTCAATCCTGTCCGCCCCGGCATTCTCTGCATTGATGGCAGATTGATAGGAATTAGCACATACTTCAATGATCATTTCTTATATTTAGTCCCATAAAAATAAGCAACCCAACCTCATGAAACGCAGAAAATTTTTAAAAAATTCTTCCTTAAGTACAGCCGGAATCTTTTCCTCAGCCTTACTAACCTCCTGTGAAACTGACAAGAAACTTAAGCCTGTTACTGAAATCATCAAACCTATTGTCATTGCAACATGGGACGTGCCTAATGCCACTGATAAAGCCTGGCAGGTTCTAAGCAATACCGGTACTGCTTTAGATGCCGTTGAACAGGGTGTGATGATCGAAGAAGCGGATATAAACAATCAATCTGTAGGGAAAGGTGGCAGACCCGACAGGGATGGCAACGTTACACTGGATGCCTGCATAATGGACAAAGACAGTAATTGCGGGGCTGTTGTTTACCTTCAAAATATAGTCCATCCAATTTCGGTGGCCAGAAAGGTTATGGAAGACACTCCACATGTAATGCTTGCTGGAAAAGGCGCGGAATTATTTGCCTACGAAAAGGGCTTTGAAAAGGAAAACTTACTTACCGAAAAGTCCAGGGCAGAATGGTTGGAATGGAAAAAAACTTCAAAGTATCAGCCTGTAATTAATATCGAAAATCACGATACTATTGGGATGCTGGCTATTGATGCTAATGGGGATATTGCAGGTGCCTGTACCACCAGCGGAATGGCATATAAAATTGGAGGCAGGGTCGGAGATTCCCCAATTATTGGAGCCGGATTATTTGTTGATAATGAAGTGGGCGGGGCTACCGCAACCGGTGTTGGTGAGGAAGTTGTTCGTACTGTGGGCAGCTTTCTTATAGTTGAATTGATGAGGCAGGGTAAAACACCTCAGGAGGCGTGCGAAGAAGGAGTTAAACGCATCATATCCAAAAACGGCGAGAAACCGGATTTTCAAATTGGCTTTATAGCCATCAATAAAAAAGGGGAAACCGGAGGGTATTGTATACAACCCGGCTTTTCGTACAGGGTGTATTCCGAAAAGGGGCATATAAATAAAACCGCGGGCAGTTATATAAGCAGTTAAATACTTTACAAAAGCACTTAAACTTTGTAGTTTTGGAATTCTACAAGAACATGATATATGGCAGAACAGAAGCGACTTTTTTTATTAGATGCATATGCATTAATTTTTAGGGGGTATTATGCCCTGATAAAAAACCCCAGGATAAATTCCAAAGGAATGGACACCACTGCGATCATGGGTTTTGTAAATTCCTTATTTGATGTCATAAAAAGGGAAAAGCCTGACCACCTTGCCGTCTGTTTCGATAAGGATGGCAGTACAGAGCGAACCGAATTATTTGCAGAATATAAGGCAAACCGGCTGGAGACCCCGGACGCCATTCGGGTAGCCGTACCAATAATTCAGGACATTCTTAAAGCCATGCATATTCCCTGTATAGAAGTATCCGGTTTGGAAGCCGATGACATTATTGGCACACTAGCCAAACAAGCCGAGAAAGAAGGTTACAAGGTATATATGGTAACCCCCGACAAGGATTTCGGACAATTGGTATCAGAAAATATTTTTATGTACCGGCCTTCCCGTATGGGTAATGGAATTGAAATTTGGGGTATCCCAGAAATACAAAATCGATTTGG
>JAHEBI010000055.1 GCA_024642325.1 Eudoraea sp.
GAAGCGTATAAGTTACTGGCAAATATTGAGGACGAACATTGGAAGGATATTAAATTAAGGGAACTGCAGGACATTATTCTTTCCGTATGCGGGCTTTATCTCGAAGCTTCAGCTGAGGCATCAAACACTAATCCGGGCAGTACGGTAAAAATAAATATCGAAGCCCTCAACCGAAGCAATACGGATATTTTATTCAATTCTATTACTCTTGCAACAGATTCCTACCCTCAGAATAAAACCCCTTTAGCTTATAATCAAAAGAAGAATCTGGAATTGGAACTTAAAATACCTGAAGCAGAGACGTATACAAGTCCATATTGGCTGGCAGAAAAGGGAAGTCTGGGCATGTACAAAGTTAGCCAACCGGAACTAATCGGAAGCCCTGAAACTAAACGCCCATTTTATGCTGTATTTGATTTAGACTTCAATGGGTATTCAATAAAAATAAAAAAACCGGTCATATATAGATATTCTAAACCCGATAAAGGGGAACTCTACGAACCTTTTGAGATTATACCTGAAGCTACTGCCAGATTTGGCGACAGGGTATTGATTTTTGCTGACGGGACTCCAAGAAAAATACCGGTAACCATTACCGCGCACAAAGATGGACTAAAAGGAAGCGTGCAGTTGTATCATAATAAAGGCTGGAAGGTAGATCAGGATTTTAAAGAATTTGAAATTGCAAATAAAGATGACGAAAAGACGGTTGTTTTTACGCTCACCCCGCCATCAAATGAAGATGATAGTTTTATTACACCCATCATTCGGGTTGATGGAAAGGAATTAGATAAAGAGTTAATTGAGATAGCCTATGACCATATTCCAACTCAAACAGTTTTAATTGCTTCAGAAGCCAAGGTGGTAAGACTGGATATACAGAAAGTTGGTGAGCATATTGGTTATATAATGGGAGCCGGTGATGAAGTACCGGAGAGCCTGGAGCAGATTGGTTTTACAGTCCATCTTATTGATCCCACTGAAATAGAATCGGGTAGTTTGGACAAATACGACGCCGTAGTCACGGGAATCAGGGCTTATAACGTCATTGAAGAACTTAAATTTAAACAGCGTTTTTTACTGGAATATGTAAAGCAGGGCGGGAACCTCGTAATACAATATAATACTGCGGGGCGCAGAGATGAATCTTTTAATGAACTTGCCCCCTATCCGCTTAAATTATCCAGAGACCGCATTACCAATGAAAATTCCAATGTAAAGATTCTGGCCAGTGATCATGCAGTAGTTAATTTTCCAAATGTCATTACCAGCGTAGATTTTGAAGGTTGGGTTCAAGAAAGAGGTCTTTATTTTCCGGATGAATGGGATACTAAATTCACACCTATTCTTCAAATGAATGACGAGGGAGAATCCCCAACCAATGGGGCCCTTCTTGTAGCACCATATGGGAAAGGAAATTATATCTATACCGGACTTAGTTTTTTTAGAGAGCTTCCTGCCGGAGTTCCGGGGGCTTATAAGCTATTTGCTAATATTTTATCATTAGGTAAAGAACCAATGAATAACAGTACTGACATTAAAGGTAAATGATGCTAGATAAACTTACATGGAAAAAAGAATATACCATGGTATTGATCCTCAATGCTGTTTACATTCTTATTTTTTACTTTATAATGACCTCATACAATTAATATGGGGAAACTTGACTGGATTATACTTGGAGGGACATTATTGTTTATTGTGGTTTATGGGGTCTGGAAAACCAGAGGGAATAAAAATGTCAATGACTATGTCCTGGGTGGTAATAAATCCAAATGGTGGACTATAGGGCTTTCCGTAATGGCTACCCAGGCCAGTGCGATTACTTTCCTCTCCACACCCGGACAGGCTTTTCATGATGGAATGGGTTTTGTCCAATTCTACTTTGGGCTGCCTTTGGCCATGATAATTATTTGCATCGTATTCATTCCGTTATATCACAAACTAAAAGTTTATACCGCCTACGAATTTCTTGAAAGAAGATTTGATCTTAAAACCCGCACACTTGCCGCCATTTTATTCTTAATACAACGCGGCCTTGCGGCAGGCATCACCATCTTTGCGCCATCCATTATACTTTCTGCCGTCCTGGGCTGGGATCTAAAAACCCTGAATATTATTATTGGTTCATTGGTGATCATTTACACTGTGTCTGGAGGAACCAATGCTGTTAGCGTTACCCAAAAGCAACAGATGTTTGTGATCATGACCGGGATGTTCATAGCTTTCTTTTTTATTCTTGGTTATTTACCAGCCGATATCACATTTACCAAAGCTCTCAAAATCGCAGGAGCCAGTGATAAACTGAATATTCTGGATTTTAGTTTAAACACGCAAAGCAGATATACATTCTGGAGTGGCATTACCGGGGGAATGTTCCTGGCCCTGGCCTACTTTGGGACGGATCAGAGTCAGGTACAACGCTATCTTTCGGGAAAATCTATCAGAGAAAGTCAGTTAGGCCTTATTTTTAACGGGATCCTTAAAATACCTATGCAGTTTTTTATTCTCCTTGTGGGCGTCATGGTTTTTGTTTTCTATCAGTACAATCCTTCTCCTTTAAACTTTAATCCGGCAGCTACCAATGCGGTTATGGAATCTTCCTATGCCGAAGATTATAAATTACTGGAGGAAAGTCACAAAAATTTGGAAATTGAAAAGAAAATGGCACAGAATCAGTTCTCAGAAGCACTTAATCTGAAGGATGAAAATGCCACTACAGAAGCCAAAAACGAAATGCTCCTTATTATTGAAAAGGAGAAAAACAGCAGGGAAGCCGCTAAGAACCTGATAAGAAAATCAGATGATGTTGTTGAAACTAATGACAAAGACTATGTCTTTATTCATTTTATCCTGAATTATCTCCCTAAGGGCCTGATAGGCCTTTTATTAGCCGTAATTCTGTCTGCGGCAATGTCGTCTACGGCCTCTGAATTAAATGCCCTTGGGACAATTACCGCCCTGGACCTTTATAAAAGGAATAGAAAAGAGGAATTTTCACAGGAACATTATGTAAAGGTATCCAAGTTATTTACCCTGGGATGGGGAATCATTGCCATTATTATAGCCTGTGTTGCTAACCTTTTTGATAATCTGATACAATTGGTAAACATCATAGGATCAATTTTCTATGGCAACGTTTTAGGAATATTTTTGCTGGCTTTCTTTTTTAGATTTGTGAAAGGGAACGCTGTTTTTATTGCGGCCATTATTACCCAGCTAGCAGTAATACTCGTTTGGTATTTAGACTGGATGTCCTATCTGTGGTTAAATGCTTTTGGATGTGCACTGGTGATTATGTTGGCAATGGTCCTTGAATCATTTGACAGGCTTCATAAGACCCCTCCTATTAAAACTTTCTAAAACCTGTACCCTGATTTTGCGTGCCAGTGTGAATACCGATATATATAATTAAAAAACCCTGACCTAAGGTCAGGGTTTTTTGATATGATTAGTATTTTAAATGAATTACAGCGCTCCCCATTCCTTAAGAGAATCTTTGTTCATTTTCACGTAATCTGCATTGTTGGCTGCCTCTGCTGCTGCCATTGATTTCTTAGCTGCTTCAATCGCTCCTTTTGTATCCCCCATTTTAGCGTAAATAAGAGATTGACTTCTCATCATCCAGAAAGCCTTATCATTCATTGCTACGGCCTTATCAATCCATTCCTTTGCTTTAGACAGATCTTTTCCTTCTTCAAAATAATACGAGGCAGCTGCAAAATAATCATTTGCTGATGGCCCATTCATTACATTTTCAATACTCTTAACCGCCTTTTCACCTGTAGGTACCTCAAAAGGAACACCTACATAGGCTTTTTCCCAAAGTATCCCCAGCGTGGCGCCATTATTGTGTAAAGCATCAATATTCATGGTAAAGGATTCAACTTCCATAGGCATATTATATACCTGAACATTAGTTTTGGCAGCTACTTTTGAATCATCCCATTCTTGAGGAGTTCCCCAGTTATTGGTATCGGAATAAAAAATTACCTCCCAGGAAGTTAGTCCCGGTTTAGTAAAAACAGCATATGTACCTGCTTTTAGCTTTTGGCCAGCAATAGTTACGTCATCACCAAAAGTGACCATTGAATTTTGATTAGCTCCGGTTCTCCATAATTGATCATAAGGAACGAGATCTCCAAAAATAGTCCTCCCACTCATTGAAGGTCTGGAATACTCAAGTGTTACATCGGTCAATCCAACTTTCTGCATAACCTTGGCAGACGGGCTGGGTGCTGGTGTTGTTATCTGCCCATTCATGGAAATAGATCCCAATATGATACAGATCAATAGTGTTAGTTTTTTCATTATTTATTAAATTTTATAGTTCGGACAAAACTAAAGATAATGCCTTATTTCCCTTGTTAACAAATCCTTAAATAATGATTAAAACAGGAGTCATTCCAGTATAAATGGCTTGGATATTGTTTCCCCCTGAAGATAAAACGTTAAATAGTAGACTGCGCTTCCCAATCCACTTAGATCTATGCTGTTATTTTCAATTAAAGTACCATTGATGTATCTAACTCTTTTGCCGGTTATGTCAAAGATAGCTCTTCCGTACAGTGGTGCATTTGAATTAAGATCGTATTGCAATTCATTAGACCCGAATGGTCTGTAAATAATGAGATTGTTTTCTACTTTGTCAGTTTCTTCTTGAGAAGATGAATCATTAGTTTTAAATGTAAATAATTGTGACGCCAGGTTTATTGCGGGCGTTGTGTTTTGAAAACGCTCTGAAGAAACATAATAGGTATTTGAATCTGAGTATGTTATTCCTTCTACCTGTGCAAACCCAATTCCCAATGACTGCTTTTCTGCGGATCCATTAAATGAAAAATTTGTGTCCGGTCCATCTAAACGAACAACAAAGGGCTGTAATTGAGAGGAATATCCCACTAACATTAAAACATATGACAATTTATTATAAGTGGCTCCTGTTACCAGGCCAGAGACATCATAAAAACCAAGGTTCTTTGCCGAATAGGTTCCGGGTGTTTTAGGAATTGAATATGCAACAGTGCCTTCAGTTTGCCATTGCTTAGTGAATAGGAGTAACTGATCATTAAAGTTCACCATGGCTTCCGCATCCCAGTCAGAATTCTGGTTCGATGAAAAATCTGACTGATCCTCATATGAAAAGTTTATTCTTTCTGCATTTACCGAATTATTTTGGTCGTATTCAGATTTAGGAACCCGGTAAATACTTAGATCTTGTCTGTTTCCTGTGTTATTGCCGAAATCTCCAATATAAATAAAGGTGTCGTCCTGTGTTATATCTTCCCAGTCCACATTAACAGCATTGTTTATGGTTACTATCCTAAGGACATTTAGGCTTAATGGGTCTATTTCATACAGCTGTGGAAGATTTCCGGAATCATTGTGCGTTATGAGTCTGTCATTGTAAAAAATAAGTCCGGAAGACTCCGGAACATCGTCCGGCAAATTTCCCAAAACAGTGGTATTGACCTGAGCATTTAAGAAAACAACAGGAACGAAGAAGTATAAAATATCTAATTTGAAAATCATGGCAGCAGCGTTAGGGAAATATACAAATTTCACCCTATGCACCCTAAATTTTACGACGAATAGAACCGAAGTACGATGGTATGGATGTAATACAAATAACGCTCATCATTCAAATAGCCCAAGAATTACTATTTGTTTAACATATATAATTTTTTATTAAACAATATTGCGCCTAATTTTGTTAAAAATACGAACATGAAATTATTTCAACTGCATTCCAAACAGTCTTTACCTATTACACTGGAAGAGGCCTGGACTTTTTTATCTGACCCTTCAAATCTGAAGGTCATTACTCCTGATCAGATGGGTTTTCATATTTTAAATGGAGCTGAAAGAGAGATGTTTCCAGGTCAAATTATACAATATAAGGTTTCTCCTTTTGCAGGAATAACCACAAAATGGGTAACGGAAATTACGCATGTGAAGGAAGGTGAATACTTTGTAGATGAACAAAGGTTTGGCCCTTATGCCCTATGGCATCACAAACATTTCATCAGACCCATATCCGGCGGAGTTGAAATGGAAGATATTATTGACTATAAGCTGCCTTATGGAATTTTAGGCCAGTTAGCACAGTCCCTACTCGTTAAAAAACAACTCGAAACTATTTTCAAATACAGAGAAAAAAAACTTGAGGAAATTTTCGGGCATATGAAAGATACCTCAAATGAATTAAGTATTATATCTATTTAATAATGAGGAAAAATATATTGTTAGTCGGAGGTTCTTACGGGATTGGTTCCACTATTGCAAGAGAATTAGAGGAAACACATACAGTCTATATTGCTTCCAGAAGCCTGGATGTGATTAAAAGCCCGAATGTAAAACATATTCCGTTTGATGCATTGACCGACTCATTGGACACCAAACAATTACCGGAGGAACTGCACGCATTTGTTTATTGTCCGGGGAGCATTAACCTTAAACCTTTTAAGATGTTGAGCATGTCGACTTTTGAAGAAGATATGGAACTCAATTTTTTTAGTATGGTTAGGGTGGTAAAAGATATCATCGGAAAAATGGCGGATAATTCCGGTATGGTTTTCTTCAGTACCGTTGCCGTTGGCACCGGTATGCCATTTCACACCAGCGTGTCTGCGGCTAAAGGGGCCGTAGAAGGTTTCGTAAAATCACTGGCCGCGGAATATGCTCCACGAATTAGGGCAAATGTAATTGCGCCATCACTGGTGGATACTCCCTTGGCAGCCCGCTTGTTAAATAATGATCGAAAAAAAGAAATGATGGCCGAACGACATCCTCTCAAACGAGTCGGAAATCCTGAAGATATAGCAAACATGGCCGTTTTTCTTCTCAGCGATAAAAGTAGTTGGATAACCGGGCAGGTTATAGGAATAGACGGAGGCTTGTCTACACTTAATGTAAACTAAATGCGTGAAAAATTAAGCATTTTTTGGTTTCGAAGAGACTTAAGACTGGGTGACAACACAGGCCTTTTCAATGCTTTAAAAGAAAGTGATCAGGTGCTTCCGATATTTATTTTTGACCCTGAGATACTTCAGTCACTCCCGGAAAATGATGCACGCGTTACTTTTATATACGATAGCTTACAACGGTTGCGGAAGCAACTCAAAGAGAATCACCAAAGCTCACTGGCCATACATTTTGGAAATCCACAGCATATATTTAATTCACTTATAAATCAATATGACATAAAAGGTGTATACAGTAATAGGGATTACGAGCCTTATGCACAAAAAAGGGATAGCGCGGTTGAAGATCAGTTAAGGCTAAATGGTATTGAATTCAAGACTTTTAAAGACCAGGTAATCTTTGAGAAAAATGAAATTGCAAAGGAAAATGGTGAACCATATGTGGTTTATACTCCTTATATGCGCAAATGGAAACAAAAATTCAGCACAGATCAACCGGTTATGCTCTATGATTCAGTTTCCCTATTGGACAGGATATTTAAGCAAACAGACCTGCCAAATCTTTCACTGGAGGATATCGGTTTTAAAAGGTCAGGTATTATGGTTCCGCCTTATGAAATTTCTCCAGTATTTATTGATTCATATGAGGAAACCAGAAACTTTCCCTCTATAGAAAAAGGCACATCCAGACTGGGACCCCATTTAAGATTTGGAACCATTTCCATTAGACAGATAGCCTTAAAAGCAATAAATGCCAGGAATGAAACTTTTTTAAATGAATTGATTTGGCGCGAATTCTTTATGCAAATTCTATGGCATTATCCACATACTGTGCATAAAGCCTTTAAGCCCAAATACGACAGAATCCAATGGCGAAATAATCAAAAGGAATTTGAAAAATGGAAAAACGGTGAAACAGGTTACCCCCTTGTGGATGCCGGAATGAGAGAATTAAATACTACCGGTTTTATGCATAACCGGGTAAGAATGCTGGTGGCAAGTTTCCTGTGTAAACATTTATTAATTGACTGGCGCTGGGGTGAAGCCTATTTTGCATCGAAACTACTGGATTTTGAGTTAAGCAGTAACGTAGGAAACTGGCAATGGGCAGCTGGGAGCGGTGTGGATGCAGCACCCTATTTCAGGATATTTAACCCTATAACTCAGATAGATAAATTTGATCAGCAAAAAGCATATATAAATACATGGGTCCCAGACCTTCAGGAATTAAGTTATCCTCCTATGATGGTAGATCATAAAACAGCCCGGGAGCGCTGTCTTGAAGCCTATAAAGAAGCTCTAAGCTGACATACTGCTATTTTCAGCCTGCAAATTAACATCCTCTTAAAAGAATCCGGTGTCGTAAATAATTAAATTTAAGTCCTATAAACACCTGAAAATGAAAAACTATGACAACCCGGGAAGTAGCAGATAAATTGATAACACTGTGTCGTGAAGGAAAGCATCTAGAAGCTGTGGAAGAACTTTATGCTGATGATATAGTAAGTAAAGAAATGCCGGGATATCCCGGTGAAATCACTACCGGCATTAAAGCCGTGCACAAGAAGAGTGAAGATTGGTTGGCAAACGTACAGGAATTTCATGGAAGTGATATTTCAGATCCTGTTGTTGCGGGGAATCATTTTACTACTAAAATGTCTTTTGATGTTACCTTTAAAGACCGTGGTCGCCTGCAAATGGATGAACTATGTATATATGAGGTAAATAACGGCAAAGTTGTAAATGAGCAATTTTTTTATACGATGTAGGTTATTCAAAATTCATTTACCAAAAAAACTATAAAGTCATTAACCAATACAGTTAATGACTTTTTATTGTGTCATAAGTCATTAGAGTTTAAAAATCAGTATTTTTATGGGATCGATGACTAATTCACCAATAATTGAAAAATAATATGAGAAAATTTTACCTGGGACTATTGCTGATATGCACTTCTATAGCCTCTGCTCAAAAAATGAGCAACAACAAAAAAGCCGTTATCCAGTCTATTGAAAAACACAATGAAGAACTAATTGCAATTAGTGATTCTGTATGGGCACTGGCCGAAACAGCATTTAATGAAAATGGATCCTCCGTGATCTTAGCAGATTATGCCGAAAAAAATGGCTTTTCGGTTGAACGGGGGGTTTCTGGAATGCCCACTGCATTTATAGCAACCTATGGGTCCGGAAAACCGGTAATAAGCATATTGGGTGAATTTGATGCCCTTCCAGGAATATCTCAGAAGGCACAACCTACAAAAGAGGCCTTAAATGAAGGTGCAGCCGGACATGGTTGTGGTCATAATCTGTTTGGCACCGCCAGTCTTGGTGCTGCCATTGCTGTAAAAGAGCTCATGGAGCAAGGTAAAATCAAGGGCACCATTAAGTTTTTTGGAACGCCGGCGGAAGAAAAATATTTTGGAAAAGTATGGATGGTGCGCGATGGTTTGTGGGATGATGTAGATGTTAACCTGAGCTGGCATCCTGGTGATAATACCGAGGCCGATGCACAAAGCACCTTGGCCCTGGTGGATTTTAAAGTTGAATTCTTTGGCCAGGCCGCCCATGCCTCTGCAGATCCCTGGAATGGCAGAAGTGCTTCTGACGCACTGGAACTGTATACCACGGGAATTAATTATTACAGGGAACATATTAAACCAACGGTTCGTATTCATTACCATATTCAGGACGGTGGTCAGGTGGTTAATGTTGTACCCGATTATTCGAAACTTTGGGTCCGTGTAAGGGATTCAAAGAGAAGCGGCGTGATGCCCGTTTATGAAAGGGTAAAGGAAATGGCCGAGGGCGCTGCAATAATGGCGAATGTGGATTATAA
>JAHEBI010000435.1 GCA_024642325.1 Eudoraea sp.
CTTCTGATGAGGTTATAGTTGGAAAAATTGAAATTTCAGATATCGGATTGCCCTATGATAATCAGTTGTTTTTTAATATTAACCAAAAAGATAAAATAAAGGTTTTAGCTATAAGTGAGTCAGACAGTGAATTCTTAAAGAGAATATTTACCGACAATGAATTCATATTTACGGATGAACGCCAGAATAGCCTTAATTACAGCATTCTGGAATCTCAAAACATGATCATTTTAAACGAATTAAAAACGATTCCTGTCTCTCTCCAAAATACGCTGTCGGAGTATACTAAAAAAGGAGGTCATCTTCTGGTTATTCCCGCTTCAGATGCAGATATTGCAAGCTACAATAGTCTCATCGGAAATTATTTTTCAACTTCATTTGTAAATAAAATTGCTGAAGAACGCAATGTTACAGGAATTAATTTTGATCATCCAATCTATAATAATGTATTTGCCCAAAGGGTACGGAATTTTCAATATCCGAGGGTATCAAGCTATTTCACAACCAGGACAACAGCACCAGAAATACTCTCGTTACAGGATAAATCCGCCTTTCTTGTTGGACTGGATGGCATCTACATCTTTACCGCTGCAATTAATAGCACGAATTCCAATTTTAAGAATTCGCCCCTAATTGTTCCTACCATTTATAGTATTGGAGCAAATAGTCTTAAATCAACAGAATTATACAATACTCTGGGAGAAATAACCACCATAGATATTAAGGCCGTTATTGCAGGGGATAATATTCTTAAAGTTACCCAGGACCAATATGAATTTATTCCGGAGCAGCAGGCTTTTTCCAATAAAACGGTTCTAACTTTTAATTACAATCCTGCCAAAGATGGCGTATTTGTGATCAGGGAAGAATCCAGACCCATTCAAAATATTAGTTTTAACTATCCCAGAACGGAAAGTATATTGAAATATTCCGATTTGGACATGCAGAATAATAACAGTGTAATTATAAATAACTTAACGGAAGTCTTTAAAACTATGGAAAAAGACAGCAGAGTAACCGAGCTATGGAAATGGTTTACTATTTTTGCTTTACTTTTTATGCTGGCCGAAGTTCTTATTCAAAAAATATTTAAATGAACATACTTCTAAAATCTGCCACTATTGTTGATAAAACCAACAGTAAACTTCATTTAAAAAAGCGTGATATTCTTATTAACAATGGTACTATCGAAGAAATATCTCCATTGATAACACCTGCGAAGAATATTAAAATTCTCAGTTTTAATAATTTACATGTCTCTGCCGGTTGGTTTGACAGCAGCGTAAGTTTTGGTGAACCGGGATATGAAGAACGTGAGACCATTAATAATGGACTTATGGTGGCCGCAAGAAGTGGTTTTACTGATATTATTCTTAACCCCAACACCAATCCGGTACCAGACCATAGTGGAGCAATTGTTTTTCTGAAAAATGCTTCGAAAGATCAACCAGCAAAATTGTATCCTTTGGGGGCACTTACTGTTCAAAGTGAGGGCCATGATCTGGCCGAGCTTTACGATATGAAGAATGCGGGTGCTGTTGGGTTTTATGATTTCAAGAAATCCATTGCAAATTCCAATCTATTGAAGATAGCTCTGCAATACTCTCAGGACTTTAAAGGGTTAGTTTATTCGTTTCCAATGGATAAACAAATAATGAGCAAGGGGATCGTAAATGAAGGCATTTCTTCTACGAGAGTTGGTTTAAAGGGAATTCCCACACTGGCGGAAGAGCTTCAGATAGCAAGAGATCTTTTTATTCTGGAATATACAGGAGGGTACCTCCATATCCCTACAATCTCTACAGCAAAGGCTGTTAGACTTATAAGTGAAGCAAAACGAAAGGGTCTTAATGTAAGTTGTAGTGTAGCGGTTCATAATTTAATGTTTTCTGATGAAGTCCTGGACAGCTTTGACAGTAACTACAAGGTCTTACCTCCGCTGCGAGCTCGTAAGGATGTTACCGCATTAATAAAAGGACTTAAAGAAGGTGCAATTGATTTTGTAACCTCAGATCATATACCAATAGATATTGAAGAAAAACGAATAGAATTTGATAATGCGGCCTATGGCGCCATAGGTCTGGAAAATGTGTTTGGTAGTTTAAATAGTCTATTCGGCACTGAAACAGCTGTGACTCTTTTAACAAAAGGGCGGGAGCGCTTCGGGATAAGTCCGGTTAATTTAAAGAGAGGGTCTTTGGCAAATCTTACTCTTTTTGACCCGGAGAGTGAATATGTTTATACTAAAGAGAAAAGTTATTCTACTTCGAAGAACAGTATGTTTTTTGGTAAAAAAATGAAAGGCACGGTTTATGGAATAATAGCAAATAACCAGCTAATAGTCTGATGGCTTTGTATTTGAAAGAACTGCAAGAAAAATAAGGTTTTGGGACAAGATTCGGTAGCAAAAGGAAAAACAACAGCAATAATAGCATATTTCACTATTATTGGATCGGTAATAGCAATAACAATGAATTTGGAACCAAAAAATGATTTTGCCAGATTCCATACCAGGCAGGCATTTGGTTTGCATATAGTTTTTATGGGATTCGCCTTATTTTTAAGTGAGTGGTTCAATTTTTTTGTATGGCTGGGTTTATATGTATTTTATTTTATCCTATGGCTATATGGGCTTTTGGGA
>JAHEBI010000056.1 GCA_024642325.1 Eudoraea sp.
GTTTCTGAATAAAGGCAAATAAAATTAAATGAAGATTCTGCTTCGCCCATGCCTTCCACGCACTCCGGATCATCAAATTGCGAACCTATAGGAACTACATTTCTTGTCGTTTGTTCAATGGGGGTTACGTCAAAACCCTCAAATGAGGCACATCCATTAGGCAACATATAAGTTACTTTAATTTGATAGGTCTCATGTAAATTAAATGAATCGGGTAATTCTGCACTAATAACCTGTAGCGGGATAAAATAAAAATTTGGTTGATCGTCATCCAAATTACAGGAAGACAAAACAAATACAAATAATACGAAAATCAGGGATACTATTTTTTTCATCATTATCTATTAAAATCTCTAGTACAAGATGATAACATTAGACAATGGTTGCTTAAAAAACAGGAAGAATACAATAAAGCAGCTATCCGGAATTAGGCCTTTACGGCACTGATTGCTTCTTTTATTTTGCTTTCTAATTCTTCCATGAGTTCCGGATTATCTTGTAAAAGCGATTTTACAGCATCTCTCCCCTGACCGAGCTTTGTGTCCCCGTAACTGAACCAGGATCCGCTTTTTTTGATAATTTCATATTGCACTCCAAGATCCAGAATTTCACCAACCTTGGATATTCCTTCTCCGTACATAATATCAAACTCTGCAGTTTTAAAAGGAGAAGCCACTTTGTTTTTCACAACCTTTACCCTCGTTTTATTACCCAAAACGGCACCATCTGTGTCTTTTATTTGTGTAGACCTTCGGATATCCAATCTTACGGAAGCATAAAATTTAAGTGCATTTCCCCCCGTAGTTGTTTCAGGATTTCCAAACATCACCCCTATTTTTTCCCTTAACTGATTAATGAAGATTACGGTACAATGTGTTTTACTTATAGAGCCTGTTAATTTTCGAAGCGCCTGTGACATCAATCGGGCATGTAAACCCATTTTAGAATCGCCCATCTCTCCTTCAATTTCGCTTTTTGGAGTTAAAGCAGCAACCGAATCTATGATCACTATATCAATAGCACCGGATCGAATCAGATTATCTGCAATTTCCAATGCCTGTTCCCCATGATCTGGCTGTGAAATGATAAGGTTGTCAATATCAACACCTAAATTCTTTGCGTAAAATCTGTCAAAGGCATGTTCTGCATCAATAAATGCGGCAATACCGCCATTTTTTTGCGCCTCTGCAATTGCATGTAATGTGAGCGTGGTTTTTCCGGAAGATTCGGGACCATATATTTCTATAACCCTACCACGAGGATACCCACCTACCCCCAGTGCAATATCTAATCCAAGTGAACCGGAAGGGATAACTTCTACATCCTCAATAACATAGTCGCCCATTTTCATAACGGCACCTTTACCATAAGTTTTGTCCAGCTTATCCAGAGTTAGTTTTAATGCCTTAAGTTTCGCTTCTTTATCGTTACTCATTTGTGATTTTCTATGATATTAGGACAGCTAAATTACCATTTCTTTTTTCATATAACAACGCCAAAAGCAACCTTTTTAGAAATCCTGCATCTCACTGGTAAGAGTTCAAATTGAAACACGAAATAAACCAATGTTCCACGGAACTTTGGGCAACGGTGACCGCATCCTCTCTGGTTGATCTATGAAAAAGAAAATTACCCAGGAGTGGTCTGTAAAGAGTCTTGAAATTTCAGGACTCTTTTTTTTCTGACAGGAATGAATCGTTTAAATTAGCTTATTAGCCTCAAAATCAGGAAGATTCTCTTGTACTAAAGTGGAATATGTTTAATTTTGCTGGAATAAACATTCTTAAACTTAATAATTAGTATAGCATGCAACTGTACAATACATTAAGTGCTAAAGAAAGGGAATCTCTTATTGAGGCAGCCGGACAGGAACGACTGACTATTTCCTTTTATAAGTACGCACATATTCGTAATCCAAAATTATTTAGGAATCATTTGTTTATTCACTGGAGTGAACTTGATGTTCTGGGGCGGATCTATATAGCTCCCGAAGGTATTAACGCCCAATTATCTGTTCCTGCAGATTACTTTGAAAAATTCAAAGCACATTTGGACAGTATCTCATTTCTTGAGGACGTTCGCCTGAATATTGCAATAGAGCAGGATAATAAATCCTTTTTGAAACTTAAAATTAAGGTGCGGAAGAAAATTGTGGCCGATGGTTTGAATGACAGCACTTTTGATGTGACTAATAAAGGAATCCACGTTGATGCTTCACATTTTAACGAGTTGATTGATGACCCAAATACAATTTTGGTTGATATGCGAAATCACTATGAAAGTGAAATCGGGCATTTTAAAAATGCGATTACACCGGATGTTGACACATTCAGAGACTCTTTGGATATTATAGAGAACAATTTGTCCATATATAAGGAAAACAGAAACCTGGTGATGTATTGTACTGGTGGTATCCGATGTGAAAAAGCAAGCGCATATTATAAGCACAAGGGGTTTAAAAATGTATTTCAGCTTGAAGGGGGGATTATCGAATATACCCGTCAGGTAAGACAAAAGAATCTTGAAAATAAATTTTTGGGAAAGAATTTTGTGTTTGATCACAGAAGAGGAGAGCGTATTACTGACGATATTATAGCCCAATGTCATCAATGCGGTGAATTATGTGATACCCATGTAAACTGTGCTAATGAAGCTTGTCATCTTCTTTTTATACAATGTGAAGCCTGTGCTGCAAAAATGAACGATTGCTGTTCAGACCAATGCAAAGAAATCCATGAACTTCCTTATGAGGAGCAGAAAAGGCTAAGAAAGGGAAAAGATGTGAGCAATAAGATTTTTAAGAAGGGCAGATCGGAAGTGTTAAAGTTTAAAAAATAGACCTGCTTATATATTTTTTCTGAGCTGAACAGAGAATTATTCTACAATTATTGGCACTTTACATCACAGTAAAAAAGTACTATCTTTACCTTCAAGAAATTTTTATGAACCTATTTTGGTAAAACCAGATATTAGTTTTGCCAAACCAATATATAAAATATGGGTTGTAACAGTTGTTCAACCGGCAAGGATGGGCAGCCGCGTGGATGCAAAAATAATGGGACTTGCGGCACAGATAGCTGCAATAAACTTACCGTGTTTGACTGGCTTTCCAATATGTCTCTGCCAAGTGGTTCTCAGCCATTTGATTGTGTTGAAATTCGGTTTAAAAATAGTAGAAAGGAGTTTTTTAGGAATACGGAAAATCTGTCATTATCCATTGGCGATATTGTGGCTACACAGGCTAAATCTGGCCATGATATTGGTATGGTCACTTTAACCGGAGAATTGGTGAGGGTACAGATGAAGAGAAAAAAAGTCTCCGATTCAGAGGAGGAAATCCCAAAAATATATAGGAAAGCAACTCAAAAGGATATAGACAAATGGCAGAAGTGCCGGGATAAGGAGGAGGAAATTAAGAAGCGCGCCCGGGAAATGGCTATTTTATTAAAATTACAGATGAAAATTTCTGATGTTGAATTTCAGGGGGATGGTTCTAAAGCCACTTTCTATTATACCGCAGAAGAACGTATTGATTTCAGGCAACTGATTAAAGATATGGCTAAGGCTTTTGCTATTCGCATAGAAATGAAGCAAATTGGGTATAGACAGGAAGCACAGCGTTTAGGGGGTATTGGTTCTTGCGGAAGGGAATTGTGTTGTTCTACCTGGTTATCGGATTTCCGTTCAGTCAGCACTTCTGCAGCACGGTATCAGCAGCTTTCACTTAATCCCCAAAAATTAGCAGGACAATGTGGTAAACTAAAATGTTGTTTGAATTATGAGTTGGATCTATATTTGGAAGCATTAGAAGATTTTCCTTCTCAGGAAAGTAAATTATATACAGAAAAAGGAATAGCTTTTTGCCAGAAAACAGACATATTTAAAGGGATGTTATGGTTCTCCTATAAAGATGATCCCTCTAACTGGCATGTGCTCACAAAGGAACAAGTTAAGGAGATACTGGATAAAAATAAAGTAAAAAAACCTGTAGCAAGCCTGGAAGAATTTGCTGTTGAAAATATTGAAGAAGAAAAACTAATTTTTGAAAATGTTGTAGGGCAGGACAGCCTTACAAGGTTTGACCGTCCAAAAAGAAAAAACAAAGGCGGAAATAATAAAAAAAGAAGGAATAACAGAAAAAGACCTGCCAAAAATGCCTAAAAGGATTATTTATTCAATGTTGGTTTTGTTGATTTTGGCATGTAATGATAAACTTACGCATTCTGAATTTCAGTCTAATCCCGGAGGAATATGGGCTAATAGTGACGCTAAAGTGTTTAATTTCACAGAAAATGACACTATTAGCTCGAATGATGTATTTATTTCTATAAGAAATGATGAATCTTATCCCTTCAGCAATCTTTTTTTAATTGCAGATTTAGAATATCCTAATGGCGATATCCAAAGGGATACCCTGGAGTATGAAATGGCTATGCCTGATGGCAAATGGCTTGGTAAAGGATATGGGAGTATCAAAGAAAATAAACTTTGGTATAAGGAAAACATCATTTTTCCCGTTAAGGGCGTATATACTTTACAAATTTCCCATGCGATGCGTAAAAATGGCAGCGCAGAGGGGATCATGGAACTTCAAGGCATCATCGATGTTGGTTTCTTAATTGAAAAGCGTAAATAAATTATGGCAAAAGCCCGGAAAAAGAAGATTTCTTCCAATTTTTCTAAAATTATTAAATGGTTTTGGATACTGTTTGCTTCAGGTCTGTTCCTGGTATTTTTTATATTTCTGCTCGCTTCCTGGGGGTTTTTGGGAGAGATGCCAACCTTTGAGAGACTCGAAAATCCTCAGACTAATTTAGCCACCGAGATTATCTCTTCAGATGGTCAAACCCTTGGAAAGTTTTATTTGGATGACAACAGGACGCCTGTTTCCTACGATGAACTGCCCGAGAATTTGGTTCATGCTTTAGTTGCGACAGAAGACGCTAGATATTACGAACATTCCGGAATAGATGCAAGAGGAACATTACGAGCAATGGTTTTTCTTGGAACACGAGGAGGGGCAAGTACGATTACACAGCAATTGTCCAAATTGCTCTTTACTAAAAGGATATCTGGCGGAGCTGCCGGCAGAATTATTCAAAAAGTAAAGGAATGGGTAATAGCAATACGCCTGGAAAGGCAATATACTAAAGAGGAAATTATTGCAATGTATTTGAATACCTATGATTTTATTAACAATGCAGACGGAATACGATCTGCGTCAAGAATTTATTTTGGCAAGGAACCGGGTGATTTAAAGACCGAAGAAGCAGCTGTATTGGTGGGGATGTTAAAGAATTCTTCACTGTATAACCCTATTAGAAGAGAAGAATTGGTGTTCAATCGGCGGAATACAGTGTTGGGTCAAATGGCCAAGTACGACTTTATTTCTGAAAAAGAAAGAGATTCTCTACAGGCCTTAAAAATGGATATAAATTTTACTCCGGAATCTCATAGAGATGGCCTTGCTACCTATTTCAGGATGTATTTACAAGGGTTTCTTAATGATTGGATTGAAAAAAATCCCAAACCTGCAGTTGAAGGTGAAAGAGACCGGTGGAATATTTATTTAGATGGTCTTAAAGTATATACCACTGTGGATTACCGGATGCAGAAAAATGCTGAGGATGCCGTTAAAGAGCATATGAAAAGACTTCAAAAGGAGTTTTTTCATCAAAATACACCGGAAAGAAATAGTACCGCTCCTTTCCTTGATTTAAACTCAGAAGAGACCAGCCGAATCATGGATCGCGCTATGAAAAATTCAGAACGCTGGCGCATTATGAAGGCCAATGGCATATCTGAAAAAGATATAAGGGCGTCCTTTTCCGAAAAAACTGAGATGACCGTATTTGACTGGAATAGGGATACCCAGGAGAAAGATACCATAATGACCCCTTTAGATTCTATAAGGTATTATAAAACCTTTTTGAGGGCGGCCATGATGTCAATGGAACCCCAAACAGGCCATGTGAAAGCATGGGTAGGCGGACTCAACTACAAGCATTTTCAATATGACAATGTAATTCAGGGAGCGAGACAGGCGGGCTCAACCTTTAAGCCTTTTGTTTACGCTGCCGCCATTGATCAATTGAGACTATCACCCTGTGATTCGCTGCCTGACAGTCAGTATTGTATTGAAGCCGGGAAACACGGAAACCCCGAACCGTGGTGCCCCAAGAATTCCGACGGTAAGTTTTCCGGAAAGATGTATACTCTGAAGCGCGCCCTTGCCAACTCGGTAAACTCGGTTACTGCTCAGTTAATAGACCGAGTCGGGCCGAAACCGGTTGTAGCCATGGTAAAAGACCTGGGTTTAACCGGAGAAATTCTTGAAGTCCCTTCAATTGCTTTGGGAACCCCCGATTTTAATGTATATGAAATGGTGGGGGCTTATGGTGCTTTTGTAAATCAGGGGGTGTATGTAAAACCTGTAATGGTTACCCGTATAGAAGACAAGAATGGCACTGTACTTTATGAATATGTTCCGGAGACAAAAGATGTACTCAGTAAAGAGGTGGCATATGCCATGATTAATTTGATGGAAGGGGTCACCCAGGGTGGCTCGGGAACCAGATTAAGGCATTCTTCTAATAAAGACCAAACGGTATATAAAGAAATAATTACCGGTTATCCTTACGAATTTACTAATCCGATTGCAGGTAAAACAGGAACAACACAGAACCAGAGCGACGGTTGGTTTATGGGGATGGTTCCTAATCTGGTAACAGGGGTATGGGTTGGAGGCGAAGACAGAGCAACCCATTTTAAGACTATTACCTATGGGCAGGGAGCATCAATGGCTTTGCCTATATGGGCTTTATATATGAAAGAAAATTATGCCGATGAGGAACTAGGAATTTCCAAAGAGGAATTTCCAAGACCTGAAGAACTTACTATTAATGTTGATTGCTCCAAAGAAAGTGAAGAAGCGCCAATAAAGGATAACCTTGAGGATGATCTTGACGAGTTTGATTTTTAATAAAGGGCACTATTTTTCACGATTTAATGATTTAAACTAATCCCGCTTTTTAGCGGGATTTTTTTATTTAATAATGTATTTTAGTGGTAATGGTAAACAGCACTATTAATTTCATTATTTAGCGTATATGATACGTAAAACAGTAGCAGATGTAAAAGAGGCATTAATTGGAGTAAAGGACGGAATGACCTTTATGCTGGGTGGTTTTGGGCTTTGTGGGATACCTGAGAATGCTATTTCGGAGCTTGTACGCCTGGGAGTAAAAGATATTACATGTATTAGCAATAATGCAGGGGTCGATGATTTTGGGCTTGGCTTATTATTGCAGAAACATCAGATTAAAAAAATGATCTCGTCATATGTTGGTGAAAATGATGAGTTTGAAAGACAGATGTTAAGCGGAGAACTGGATGTTGAACTAACACCACAGGGTACGCTTGCGGAGAAATGCAGGGCGGCGCAAGCTGGTTTTCCTGCATTCTATACCCCTGCAGGATATGGGACTGAAGTAGCAGAAGGTAAGGAAACTCGGGAGTTTAATGGCAAAATGTATGTTCTTGAACAGGCATTTGAAGCAGATTTTTCTTTTGTGAAAGCCTGGAAAGGAGATGAAGCGGGAAATTTGATTTTTAAAGGAACAGCCCGAAATTTTAACCCTTGTATGTGTGGAGCAGCTAAGATTACTGTAGCTGAAGTAGAAGAATTAGTACCGGCAGGCGGTCTTGACCCAAATGACATACATATCCCGGGGATATTTGTTCAACGAATATTTCAGGGAGTTCATTTTGAAAAAAGAATTGAACAACGTACTGTAAGATCCCGTAACTAACTACTAATTAAGGACTGTAAGATGCTGGATAAAATTGGGATAGCAAAAAGAATTGCGAAAGAGGTAAAAGATGGGTACTATGTAAACCTGGGGATTGGCATTCCAACCCTGGTGGCGAATTATGTTAGAGATACTATTAGCGTTGAATTTCAAAGTGAAAATGGTGTTTTGGGGATGGGCCCTTTCCCATATGAAGGAGAGGAAGATGCTGATATAATTAATGCAGGCAAACAAACCATTACCACCCTGCCCGGAGCTTCCTTTTTTGACTCTGCAACTAGTTTTGGGATGATCCGCGGAAAACACGTTGACCTTACAATTCTAGGAGCTATGGAAGTAGCTGAAAATGGTGATATTGCCAATTGGAAAATCCCTGGAAAAATGGTGAAGGGCATGGGGGGAGCCATGGACCTTGTGGCCTCCGCGGAGAATATCATTGTAGCGATGATGCATACCAATAAGGCAGGAGAATCCAAACTGTTAAAAAAATGTTCACTTCCACTTACCGGCGTTGGTTGTGTAAAAAAAATAGTTACCAATCTTGCGGTTCTGCAAGTTACCCCAAGTGGATTCCTTTTGATTGAAAGGGCCCCCGGAGTGAGTGTGGAAGATATTAAGCAGGCAACCGAAGGGACTTTAATCATTAAAGGAGATATTCCTGAGATGACCGTTTAACGAACAAAGCAAACACTTGGTCGATAAATTAGAATGAGTTACTTTTTTCACAACAAATTGGAGATATTTCACAACATATTTTTAGACGCCTGAGAATCAGTCATTATCTTTAAGCCAGAATAGTTAAACCCCAAATCTTATTTTATTAAATTCCAAAAGCTATGGATGCACAAATTAACCACAGACCTATTGAAGAAGAAATTCAGGTATATAGAAATGACTTTTTTAGTGGCATAGTATTATTGACCAGAAAATTGTTTATGTTTTAATCAATTATCCCAAAATAAAAAAAGGAGTAAGGCATTATGTTTTACTCCTTTTTTTATTTTAGGGGGATATTTAATGAGCGCATGAAAATTCAAATGTCCAGATGTACCATTTGCGATATAGACAGACTTATTTCAATTTCCAGAAAGACATTTATTGATGCCTTTGAGGCCGACAATAACCCTGATGATTTTAAAACATATATGCAGGATTCTTTTTCTAAAGAACAACTTTTAAAGGAACTTGCGGACCCTCAAATGACATTTTATTTTGTTTTTTCAGATAATGAAATAGTGGGATATTTTAAACTAAATGAAAATGAAGCTCAAACTGATATAAAGGATAAAAATGCAATTGAATTAGAAAGAATCTATGTGAAAAGAGAATTTCAGGGAAACAAGATTGGTTATTCCATGCTAAATCAGGTTATACATATTGCCATCAATAAAAATATGAGCTACCTATGGCTTGGGGTTTGGGAGAAAAACACAAATGCCATTAGATTCTATGAAAGGAATGGATTTGTAAAGTTTGGAAGACATCCTTATTACATTGGCAGGGATAGACAAATGGATTGGCTAATGAGGCTGGATTTTACTAACTTAAAAAAATAATTAAAACAACAATGTATACAAAAACACTACTCTCTGCAATTTTGTTATTTTCCCTGAATACTATTAGTGCACAGCAAAAGTATTATTTCCCTGAAAGAAACGCCCTGTGGGAAGAAAAGACTCCTTCTGCTTTGAGTATTAATGAAAATAAACTCCTTGAAGCCGTAAATTTTGCCCAAAACAATGAATATTCCGGCTCCAGAGATTTGCGGATTGCCATTTTAAAAGGTTTTGAGCGCGAACCATTTCATGAAATTTTGGGACCTACCAAAAAGCGCGGAGGTCCGGCGGGAATCATATTGAAAAATGGTTATATAGTTAAAAAATGGGGTGATATTAAGCGCGTT
>JAHEBI010000436.1 GCA_024642325.1 Eudoraea sp.
AATCTCTGATGTTCCCTCATAAATCTGGGTGATTTTCGCATCCCGCATCATTCGCTCCACGTGGTATTCTTTAACGAATCCATTTCCTCCGAAAATTTGTACCGCCTCTACAGTGGCATCCATAGCAACTTGTGAGGCATAAAGTTTGGCTATTGCGCCGGAAATATCATAATCATTACCCTGATCTTTGTCCCAGGCAGCCTTATACACCAGATATCTGGCAGCTTCAATCTGGGTATGCATATCTGCCAGTTTAAATGCAATAGCCTGATGGTTGGCTATCTCCGTGCCAAAGGCTCTTCTTTCTTTTGAATAGTCTTTAGCCAGTTCATAGGCACCGCCGGCAATTCCCAATGCCTGCGCTGCAATGCCAATTCTTCCACCGGCCAGGGTTTTCATGGCAAATTTAAAACCAAACCCGTCTTCACCAATCCTGTTTTCTTTGGGTACTATTACATCGTTAAATATCAAAGAATGCGTATCGCTTCCCCGTATTCCTAATTTATTTTCTTTGGGTCCTATTTCAAATCCGGGCATGCCTTTTTCAACTATCAGCGCATTTATGCCTTTGTGTCCTTTTTCAACATGGGTTTGGGCCATTACCAGATATACTGATGCAGAATTTCCATTGGTAATCCAATTTTTTGTACCATTCAGAACATAATGGTCGCCTTTATCAATTGCCGTGGTTTTTTGGGAGGTTGCGTCACTCCCTGCCTCTGGTTCTGAAAGGCAGAATGCACCTATAATTTCACCCGAAGCCAATTTTTGAAGGTATTTATCTTTTTGTTCTTTAGAACCATACATCTGCAGACCCCAGCAAACCAATGAATTATTGACAGATACGACGACCGAAGACGATGCATCAACTTTTGAGAGTTCCTCCATTGTTAAAACATAGGATAATGTATCTAAACCACTGCCACCATATTCGGGGTCTACCATCATTCCCATAAAACCGAGTTCCCCCATTTTTTTAACCTGTTCAGCTGGAAATTGTTGTGTCTCATCACGTTCAATGACACCAGGCCATAATTCAGCATGGGCAAAATCTCTTGCGGCCTGCTTAATCATTTCCTGTTCTTCTGTTAAACTAAAATCCATAACATTAAATTTTGATGAAAAGCATTACAAAGATACAAGACTGATGTTAACAAATTGAAGATACACCGGCTAATTTATAAAAGTAGAAGACTTTGTAAAAGAGTTGCCTTTTCGGGTCAAGTATGATCCAAAAAGCTTTTAAAGTAACACAATATTTTTATATTTGTCTGAGGGGTTCCTTTACACTAAAATATCATATATATTATGAGACAACACTAGCTTTTTCCGGACTACTATTAGTTAAAACCCCAATTTAATTGAACAATTTAATTCAGGTCCTCTATTTAATTTATAAAAAATGAAAAAGCTATTAAAAATATATGAAAATAAACCGCCGGAAATAGTCTTTAACTGGAAAGATCCGGAAACAGAGGCTGAAGGCTGGACCGTTATAAATTCCCTGAGAGGTGGAGCGGCGGGAGGCGGAACAAGAATGCGAGAAGGTTTGGATATGAACGAAGTGTTATCCCTGGCCAAAACCATGGAAGTTAAGTTCACGGTGTCTGGCCCGCCCATTGGAGGGGCAAAGTCTGGAATAAATTTTAACCCGCATGACCCAAGAAAAAGAGGTGTACTGGAAAGGTGGTATTCGGCGGTTTCCCCATTACTTAAAAGTTACTATGGAACAGGGGGAGATTTAAATGTAGATGAAATTCACGAAGTCATTCCAATAACGGAGGATGCCGGTGTTTGGCACCCGCAGGAAGGTGTATTTAATGGACATTTCAGGCCAACAGAAGCCGATAAAATAAATAGAATAGGTCAACTAAGACTTGGTGTTATTAAAGTTTTGGAAAGCAATACCTATTCGCCCGATGTTTCTAAAAAATATACAGTTGCAGATATGATTACAGGTTTTGGGGTGGCAGAAGCCATAAGGCACTACTATGATATCTCGGGTGGAACTGTCATAGGTAAAAGGGCCATTGTACAGGGTTTTGGAAATGTGGGATCTGCAGCAGCATTTTATTTGGCGCAAATGGGCGCAAGGATTGTAGGAATTATAGATCGTGTTGGGGGAGTTATTAATGAAGATGGTTTTTCGTTTGAAGAGATAAAGAACTTCTTTTTGCATAAAAAAGGAAACACATTAATAGCCGATGCAGATAAAATGATTCCTTTTGATGAAATGAATAAACGTATCTGGAAATTACCAACAGAAATTTTTGCACCTTGTGCATCGTCCAGGCTAATTACCCAGGAACAAATATCAGAAATGATAGATTCGGGCCTTGAAGTTATTTCATGTGGTGCCAATGTACCTTTCGCAGATACGGAAATATTTTTTGGCTCTATTATGGAATATACAGATGAACGAGTGAGTCTTATTCCCGATTTTGTTTCCAACTGTGGTATGGCCAGAGTATTTGCCTATTTTATGGAACGAAGGGTGGGCATGGAAGATGAATTGATTTTTAATGATACTTCAAATACAATACGAAAAGCAATTTTGAATATCTTTAAGGAAAATGTAACAAAAAAGAACATGAGTAAAACGGCATTTGAAATTGCCTTAAAACAA
>JAHEBI010000057.1 GCA_024642325.1 Eudoraea sp.
TTGCCATTCGTTCATTTCTTCATAGGTAGCATTATAAGGAAAAACCTTTATATAGGCATCCCTTTTACTCAGATTGCGTAAAATGTTATTCTTAATTCCAATATCCAATGCGGCTATTTTGTATCGTGAATCCTCGTTTCCAAAAAAATAAGGTTCTGCGGTGGACACTTTTGAAGCAAGTTCCAGTCCTTTCATGTCAGGTACCTTTTTCAGGGATTCCTTTAAATCGTCTATCTTCTGAACTTCAGTGGAGATTACAGCGTTCATTGCTCCCCGGTCCCGAATATGGCTTACCAAAGCTCTGGTATCTACATCCGAAATAGCAAATAAATTACTGGCATCCAAAAAATCCTTTAAACTCTGATCTGCAATTGGTCTTGAATAATCATAGCTGAAATTCTTACATATCAATCCCGATATTTTTACCGAACCTGATTCAACTTCCTCCGTATTGGTCCCGTAATTACCGATGTGGGCATTGGTGGTAACCATGAGTTGACCAAAATAAGAAGGGTCAGTAAATATCTCCTGGTAACCTGTCATCCCGGTATTAAAACAAACTTCTCCATATGCGGTTCCTTCGTTGTTTCCCACTGACTTACCAAAGAAAATAGTCCCGTCTTCCAATAATAATAGTGCTTTCTTTTTGGATTGATACTTCATTTTGTTAAAAGATTATATTAGACAAATAAACATAAAAAAAAGGATAGACTTTTAAGTCTATCCTTTTTTTTATATTAAAGATTTTATAAACAATTTATGCTTCAGAATCATTTTTACTTTCTGTTGTGTCTTCCGAATCTTTGGCTTCAGTCTCGCTTGCTTCGCCCTGAGCGGTCTCAGTTTTTTTAACCTCTTCAGCCTCTTCAGTTTTTACCTCGGCCTCAACTACGGCTTCAGTTTCCTTAATTTCCTCAGCTATGACCTTCTTCGTTTCTTTAACTTCAGCCTTTTCCTTGACTTTTTCTACAATCGCTTCATCGGCCTTAGTACCTCTGCGGCTTCTGCGTGTTGTTTTCTTCTTGGCTGTTTTTCCAGCATTGTAAACCTCATTAAAATCTACGAGCTCAATCATTGCCATGTCTGCGTTATCACCAAGCCTGCTCCCCAACTTAATAATTCGGGTATAACCTCCGGCCCGCTGACCTACCTTGTCAGAAACACTCCCAAATAACTCTGTTACCGCATATTTATTCCTCAGGTTCCTAAACGCGATCCGTCTGTTATGTGTTCCTTTTTCCGTAGTCTGGTTATTTTCAGCTTTGGATTTGGTTATTAATGGCTCTACAAACTGCTTTAAGGCTTTAGCCTTGGCTACAGTGGTATTGATTCTTTTATGTTCAATCAAAGAACAAGCCATGTTAGCCAACATAGCTTTTCTATGAGCTGACTTTCTTCCTAAATGATTGACTTTTTTACCGTGTCTCATCTTTACTTATATAAATGCTTACTAAAAACAGGATAATTCCCGTCTTTAATGATAAATTAATCCTTATCTAATTTGTACTTTGACAGATCCATTCCAAAATTGAGGCCTTTGTTAATAACCAGCTCTTCTAATTCTGTTAATGATTTTTTACCAAAGTTCCTGAATTTCATCAAATCGTTTTTGTTGAATGAAACCAAATCACCTAATGTATCTACTTCCGCTGCTTTTAAACAGTTCAATGCTCTGACAGAAAGATCCATATCCACCAGTTTAGTCTTTAAAAGCTGACGCATATGAAGTGATTCTTCATCGTATGTCTCTGTTTGTGCAATTTCATCGGCTTCAAGAGTTATTCGCTCATCTGAAAACAACATGAAATGGTGTATAAGTACTTTGGCAGCCTCAGTCAATGCTTCTTTAGGATGAATGGAACCATCGGTAACGATTTCAAATACCAATTTCTCATAATCCGTCTTTTGCTCAACCCTGAAGTTTTCGATACTGTATTTTACATTCTTTACCGGGGTAAAAATAGAATCTACAGCTATGCTTCCCAAAGGAGCGTTGGACTTTTTATTTTCTTCTGCAGGCACATAACCACGACCTTTTTCGATAATTATCTCCATATTGATGCTCACCTTTGGATCCATGTTGCAAATAACAAGGTCCGGGTTTAACACCTGGTAACCGGAAATAAATTTCTGAAAGTCTCCGGCAGTAAGTTCCTGTTTACCACTTACAGATATAGAGACAGTTTCCTCATTCACATCTTCAATTTGTCTTTTAAATCGAACTTGTTTAAGGTTTAGAATGATTTCGGTGACATCTTCAACAACACCTTCAATAACCGAAAATTCATGCTCTACTTTGTCAATTCTTACGGATGTAATTGCAAATCCTTCCAAAGAAGAAAGCAATACCCTGCGTAAGGCGTTCCCAACAGTCAAACCGTAACCAGGTTCCAAAGGGCGAAATTCAAATTTGCCTTCGAAATCTGAGGAATCTATCATTATAACTTTATCGGGCTTCTGAAAATTTAATAATGCCATAGTCGGATTTGTGTTGTTTTTATTTAGAGTATAACTCCACGATTAATTGTTCTTTGATATTCTCTGGAATCTGAATTCTTTCTGGTATGGAAACAAAATTTCCTTCCATTTTATCATTATTCCAAGTAATCCACTCGTATACACTACTATTCGAATTAAGTGCATCCTGTATGGCCTGAAGAGATTTTGATTTTTCCCTTACCCCTATAACATCACCTGCTTTTAAGGAATAAGAAGGAATATTTACCAATTCTCCATTAACAGTTATGTGTCTATGTGAAACCAGCTGTCTTGCTCCTCTTCTTGAATTTGCTATTCCCATTCTGTAAACTACATTATCCAGGCGTGCTTCGCACAATTGGAGTAGTACTTCACCGGTTACACCTTTACTCCTGTTGGCTGTTGCAAAGAGGTTTCTGAATTGCCTCTCCAATATTCCATAGGTGTATTTTGCCTTCTGCTTTTCCATCAACTGGATTGCATACTCCGATTTTTTTCCACGGCGTCTGTTGTTACCATGTTGTCCCGGGGGATAGTTCTTTTTCTCGAAAGACTTGTCGTCTCCGAAAATTGCCTCGCCGAATTTACGTGCGATCTTTGATTTAGGTCCTGTATATCTTGCCATCTTCTTTGTATTTGGAAATGTGATTATGAATTAAGGCTTATCCTTCGATAATCGTAATTGCACTTCCTGTGAATTAACCTTATTAAAATATTGTATCTTATTTAAACTCTTCTTCTTTTGGGTGGTCGGCACCCGTTATGTGGTAGTGGTGTTACATCAATAATCTCTGTAACTTCAATACCTGCATTATGAATTGAACGAATAGCGGATTCTCTTCCGTTACCAGGTCCTTTTACATAAACTTTTACTTTTCTTAATCCTGCTTCATGAGCTACTTTGCAACATTCTTCTGCGGCTACCTGAGCAGCATATGGAGTATTCTTTTTAGAACCTCTAAATCCCATCTTACCAGCAGATGACCATGAAATAACATCGCCTTTTTTGTTGGTCAAAGAAATTATAATGTTATTAAAGGAAGCCGTTACGTGGGCTTCACCAGCCGATTCAACGATTACCTTGCGCTTTTTAGCTCCTTTGGTACTTGTCTTTGCCATATTATGCTAATTATTTAGTTGCCTTTTTCTTATTTGCAACCGTTTTTCTTTTTCCTTTCCTGGTTCTGGAATTATTTTTAGTCCTTTGTCCTCTAAGCGGAAGTCCGGATCTGTGACGAATTCCCCTATAGCAGCCAATATCCATCAGACGCTTAATATTCAACTGATTTTCAGAACGAAGCTCCCCTTCAATTTTATATGAGGAAACAGCATCACGAATGCGACCAATTTCATCATCGCTCCAGTCTGATACCTTGCTATCAGGATTCACCTGGGCTTTCTCCAATAACTCCTGTGCTCTGCTTTTACCGATACCGAAAATATAGGTAAGTGCTATGACACCTCTTTTTTGTTTTGGTATATCTACACCTGCAATTCTTGCCATAATTACCCTTGTCTTTGTTTGAATCTAGGATTCTTTTTATTGATTACGTACAATGTGCCTTTTCTGCGTACTATTTTACAGTCTGCACTTCTTTTTTTTATGGATGCTCTAACTTTCATTCTGTCTTTGTTAGTATCTATATGTAATTCTTGCTTTTGTTAAATCGTATGGGCTCATCTCCATTTTTACCTTATCCCCGGGTAACAATTTTATGTAATGCATACGCATCTTCCCGGAAATATGAGCTGTGACCACATGTCCATTTTCAAGTTCTACACGAAACATTGCATTGGACAAAGCCTCTATAATGGTACCGTCTTGCTCTATGGATGCTTGCTTGGCCATAACCTATGCTACTTTTCGGTTTTTACCTGATTTCATCAATCCGTCATAATGTCTGTTCAACAAGTATGAATTAACCTGTTGGACGGTATCAATAGCCACCCCTACCATGATCAGAAGTGATGTACCTCCATAAAACAGAGCCCATCCCGCCTGAATATCCATTAATTTAACCACCAGGGCAGGTAATACTGCCAATAATGCAAGGAAAACAGATCCCGGCAAAGTGATTAATGACATTATCTTGTCAAGAAAATCTCCTGTTTCTTTACCTGGTCTGATGCCCGGTATAAAACCGCCACTTCGTTTCAGATCATCAGCCATTTTATTCGTGGGAACCGTAATAGCCGTATAGAAATAGGTGAATATTATGATTAGTAATGCGAACAATATATTATAGGCTAAACCAAAAATATCCTGAAACTGTACTTCCATCCACTGGCCTAAAGCCGTATTATTAAAAGTCCTTCCCAATAAACCCGGCGCGAACATAATTGCTTGTGCAAAAATAATTGGCATTACCCCGGAAGCATTTAATTTTAAGGGGATGTACTGTCTGGATCCGGCAATGTTTTTTTCATAGCCACCAGACGCAGATCGCCTTGCGTATTGAACCCGTATTCTTCTGGTTGCCATTACCAATAGGACACTAGCCAGAATAACAATAAACCAGAGAATAACTTCAATTAACATGAACATAAGTCCACCGGTATTATTTGCTGTCCTGGAAACAAATTCCTGAACAAAAGATTGTGGCATTTTGGCGATTATACCTATCATAATCAAAAGGGAAATACCATTCCCAATACCCTTATCGGTAATTTTTTCTCCCAACCACATGGCAAATACACAACCTGTTACCAAAATGATAACTGAAGGGACTATAAAACTCAAGCCTTTCCCTAAAAGGAATGCACTATCAGGCACACCCAGAGCACCAAGGCTATAGAGATAGGCAGGGGCCTGTACAATACAGATCCCAATGGTAAGCCATCTTGTTATCTGGTTTTTTGTTTTTCTACCACTCTCACCTTCCTTGTCTAATTTTTGAAGATAAGGAACTGCGATTCCCATTAATTGAACCACAATGGACGCAGAAATATAGGGCATAATACCAAGTGCAAATACAGAAGCATTAGCAAATGCGCCCCCGGTAAAAGCATTTAATATACCCAAAATACCTTGTTCTGTATTTGAAGATAATTCGGCTAATTGGGAAGTATCAATACCGGGAAGAACAACCTGGGCACCAAAGCGATACACAAGGAGTAAACCTAAGGTTACGATAATCCTGCCCCTTAGTTCTTCAATTTTCCAGATATTTGATATAACCTCAAAAAATTTCTTCATAGTCTTCTTTACTTATAAATCTATTGCTTCACCTCCGGCAGCTTCTATCGCTGCTTTAGCAGTGGCAGTAAATTTATGCACGGTTATTTTGAGAGATGCTTTTAATTCACCACCACCCAATATTTTAACCAAATCATTTTTATGAGCCAATCCGTTATCCACAAGGTCTTGCACAGTAACAGTTGTTTTAACCACACCTTTATCTGCAAGCTCCTGAAGTCTGTTCAGATTTATCCCCTGATAATCTTTTCTGTTAATGTTGGTAAAACCAAACTTGGGTACACGTCTTTGCAAAGGCATTTGACCTCCTTCAAAACCAATTTTCCTGGAATACCCGGATCTTGATTTAGCACCTTTATGCCCTCTGGTTGCAGTACCACCTTTACCAGAACCCTGTCCTCGTCCAATGGTTTTTCCCGCTTTATGAACAGATCCTTTGGCTGGTTTTAAATTCCCTAAATTCATTACACAACTATTTTTTATGCTTCTTCTGTAGAAACTAAGTGTTTAACTTTATTGATCATACCCATAATATTGGGTGTGTTTTCATGTTCCACAACATGACCAATCCTATGCAATCCAAGAGCCTCCAGAGTTCTTTTCTGATTTTGTGGCCTTTTAATGCTACTTTTTACCTGCTTAACTCTAATCTTTGACATACTCTTGCTACTTATCCTTTAAAGACTTTTTCTAACGAAACACCCCTTTGTTTGGCTACAGACCTGGCATCCCTTAATTGTAATAAGGCATCAAATGTAGCCTTCACCACATTATGAGGGTTAGAGGATCCTTGAGATTTAGACAAAACGTCCTGAACCCCAACTGATTCCAATACAGCTCTTACTGCACCTCCGGCGATTACCCCTGTACCATGAGAAGCGGGCTGGATATACACACGTGCACCTCCAAATTTTCCCTTTTGCTCATGTGGCAAAGTACCTTTGCTCAATGGTATTCTTATCAGGTTCTTTTTGGCATCTTCAATAGCCTTTGCTATCGCTGTAGCTACTTCTTTAGACTTTCCAAGACCATGACCAACCACGCCATTCTCATCACCCACTACCACGATCGCAGAAAAGCCGAAAGCTCTACCACCTTTTGTTACTTTGGTAACTCTTTGAACACCAACCAATCTGTCTTTTAGTTCAAGACCTCCCGGTTTAACAATTTCTACATTTTTGTACTTCCCGAACATATTTCCTATTAAAATTTTAGACCGGCCTCTCTGGCACCTTCGGCCAATGATTTTACCCTTCCGTGATACAAATTGCCTCCGCGATCAAAAGCAGCCGTTTCTATCCCGGCTTTCTTTGCTTTTTCACCTATTGCCTTACCAACAAGGTTGGCAATCTCAATCTTAGTACCTTTTGCCTTACTTAGTTCTTTATCTCTAGATGAAGCAGCAGCTAAGGTAACACCATTATTATCGTCAATTAATTGGGCATAAATTTCTTTGTTGCTCCTAAAAACAGACAATCTAGGCCTCTCTGTAGTTCCAAAGGATACTTTTCTTATCCTTTTTCTTATACGCTCTCTTCTTTCAGTTTTTGATAATCCCATAATTCTATTATTAAGCGGATTTACCTGCTTTTCTTCTTAATTGTTCACCTACAAATTTTATCCCTTTCCCTTTGTAAGGTTCGGGTTTGCGGAATGATCTTATTTTGGCCGCAATCTGGCCTACCAATTGTTTGTCGTGTGAGGTAAGCTTTATAATTGGGTTTTTTCCTTTCTCAGATATGGTCTCTACTTTAACTTCAGGAGCCAGATCCAATACAATATTATGTGAGAAACCCAAGGCCAGATCTAATTTTTGACCCTGATTACCAGCACGGTATCCAACCCCCACCAATTCCAGTTCTTTTGTCCAACCTTTTGTTACTCCCAAAATCATGTTGAAAATCAAAGATCTGTAAAGGCCATGTTTGGCTTTATGTTCTTTAGATTCAGAAGGTCTTGTTACCACAATCTGACCATCTTCAGATTTAATGGAAACCCCTGAATATTCCTGCCTTAATTCACCCAGCTTCCCTTTTACAGTGATAAGATTATCCTGCAGTTCAACTGTGGCTCCTTCCGGAATTTCTATTGGATTGTTCCCTATTCTAGACATTTTCCTATCTCTTTATTTCTTAATATACGTAGCATAAAACCTCGCCACCAACATTGTCGCGTTTCGCTTGTTTGCTGGTCATAACACCATGCGATGTAGACACAATGGCAATCCCCAGGCCGTTGAGTACTCTTGGCATATCTCCTGAACCGGCATATTTTCTAAGACCAGGTGTACTTATACGCTGAATCTTCTTAATCACGGGTTCTTTGGTCAACCTGTCGTACTTGAGGGCAATTTTTATAATACCCTGTACTTCATTCTCCTCGAATTTATAACTCAAAATATATCCTTGATCGAATAAAATGTTAGTTACTTCTTTTTTCAAATTAGAAGCAGGAATTTCAACTACCCGATGACCCGCACTACTTGCGTTTCTAATTCTTGTTAAATAATCTGCTAGTGGATCTGTAAACATCTTCTTAACTTTTATATTGGATTACCAACTTGCCTTTTTAACTCCGGGAATCAATCCATTGTTAGCCATTTCTCTAAACATTACACGAGAAACACCAAATGTTCTCATATAGCCCTTAGGTCTACCTGTTAATTTACATCTATTGTGCATTCGAATAGGGGAAGCATTCTTTGGCAGTTTCTGCAATCCTTCGTAGTCGCCAGCTTCTTTTAAAGCTTTTCTCTTCTCCGCATATTTTGCCACTGTCTTAGCCCTTTTTCTTTCCCGGGCTTTCATTGATTCTTTAGCCATACTAATTCTTTTTAAAAGGTAATCCCAATTCGGTTAACAATGATTTTGCTTCTTTGTCTGTATCAGCACTTGTCACAAATGTGATATCCATTCCATTAATCCTGTTGATCTTATCAATATTAATCTCAGGGAAGATAATCTGCTCTGTAACACCCAGGTTGTAATTTCCTCTTCCGTCAAAGCCTGTTGCTCTAATCCCCTGGAAATCTCTAACCCTTGGTAAGGCAGTAGTAACCAATCTATCTAAAAATTCATACATGCGCTCGCCTCTAAGAGTGACTTTAGCACCGATTGGCATTCCCTTTCTTAATTTAAAAGCTGCAACATCCTTCTTAGAAATTGTGGATATTGCCTTCTGACCGGTAATAAGAGTTAACTCATCCAGGGCATGATCCACCAATTTTTTATCGGCTACCGCAGCACCAACACCCCTGCTGAGAACTATTTTTTCCAGCTTGGGTACCTGCATTACATTTTTGTAACCAAATTCCTCTTTAAGAGCCATCACAATTCGCTCTCTATATTCTTGTTTTAATCTTGGAACGTAAGCCATAACTAAATTACTTCGTTGGATTTTTTTGAAAATCGTACTTTCTTCCCATCCCTTACCTCATAACCTACTCTAGTTGTTTCACCAGATTTGGAATCAATAAGTGATAGGTTAGACAAATGTATAGGAGCTTCTTTTTTCACAATTCCTCCCTGTGGGTTTTGCGCACTGGGCTTTTCATGTTTAGACACTAAATTAGCGCCTTCCACAATCGCCTTATTTTTTTCACGGTCTACAGTAACAACCTTGCCTTCGGTTCCTTTATGGTCACCTGCAACTATCCTTACTGTATCTCCCGTTTTTATTCTTAATTTCATCTTACAATATTTTAAAGCACCTCAGGAGCTAATGAAACAATTTTCATGAATTGCTTATCACGCAACTCCCTGGCAACAGGTCCGAAAACGCGAGTTCCTCTCATTTCACCCGTAGGGTTTAACAAAACACAGGCGTTATCATCAAAACGAATATAAGAACCATCCGGTCTCCTTACTTCTTTTTTTGTTCTTACAACAACGGCCGTTGAAACAGTACCTTTCTTAATACCACCGTTTGGGGTAGCCTCTTTAACAGTAACTACGATTTTGTCTCCAACCGATGCATATCTCCTCTT
>JAHEBI010000058.1 GCA_024642325.1 Eudoraea sp.
GACGTCCAATTCCCCTATAAGAATTCCTGCTTCTGCGATAATAAACACCATTAATAGTGCGTTCACCGGTTCATTGTTCGCACCCTTTCCCTTACCAAATATTTTAGGGGTAACTTTATCAATAGACATGGCCTGCAAAATCCTTGGACCTCCAAGAATGCCTCCTAAGGCTGAAGACAGGGTTGCACCCCAAATTCCGGCAACAACTGCAGGCGCGAATAGGGCAATCCTCATTAAAATGTTATAATCTGTTTTCAATACATCAGAATTGATGGTATAAGCCATAAAAACAGCAAGGCTAAGATAGACTACAAGGCCTACACCAATAGCCGATAAGGTGCCTACGGGGATCGATCTGCTAGGTTCTTTTAAATCTCCACTCATAGCTATGCCAGCCGTAAAACCGGTAACTGCGGGGAAAAATATAGCAAAGACTACTTCAAGGGGTACAGCTCCTTCGGTTGAAAATAGGGACACTGATTCCGGTGCAAATTCAGATGATCCGGAAAAGATGGCAATCAATGAAATGACAATGGCCGCCAGAATAAAATATTGTGCTTTCAGGGCCAGTGAAGTACTTATTAATGCAAGCCCTGTTAACGTTATCAATGCAACAGTTCCGGTTAATCTGAAATCATTGACCGACATGCCAAATCCGAAATATGCATTAAAGCTTTCTGAAAAACCAATTAAATAGAGGGCAATAGACAAAGCGGTGCCAACATACAAGGCTATCCCTATAGAGCCCCCGATAGGAATTCCCATACTCCGGGACAGAACATAATAAATGCCACCTGCCCCAATCTTTTTGTCAGTGGCAACTGAAGATACGCTTAAACCCGTAGACACTGCTATTACATGGGCTATAATTATTATAAGAATGGCACCCAACAGGCCGGCATTTCCAACTACCCAACCCAGGCGCATGTACATGATAACTCCTAAAATAGTAAGTATAGAAGGGGTAAAGACTCCTGCAAAAGTACCAAACTTCTTCTTTTCTCCCATATGTTACAGTCTGTAGTTGCTACATGCCCACAGCGGTCGGTAATATAGCCAATAATTTGTATACCGGCCAATACAAAACACTCCAGAACTATTTTAAAAACAAATAATCAGCAATGAATAAGGACCTGCCACGGGGGCCAAGATTTATGAAGTGAACTGATTTAGGAAACTCCCGGGAGGAAGAGAGAAAAACCAAATAATGAGGCTAAACCTTAGTTAACTTTCTCTGGGTAAGCCCAAATTATCTGCAACCTTTCTTTTAAAAATTTAATCTAAAAGTTTTTCCCACTAAAGTGAATAGTACACTTTTTATGTGGCAAGTTTGTGCCTGGGCGTATGAAGCGAAATATATTACTGATTTTTCAAAGTAGGTTTTATTATATTTATTGCCCTTAATGAAACTCATTATATATGAGTCAATATTAATTCAGATTGGAAATAATAAAATAAATATATAAATCAAATAATCAAGAAAAAATGAATGTAAAAAATGTCAAAGCTTATGGTACTGAAGCAGCAGATGCTGCAATAGAACCGTTGGATATTAATCGCAGGGAAGTAACTTTAAAGGACGTAGAAATAGATATTCTTTATTGTGGCGTATGCCATTCCGACCTTCATTTTGCACGTAATGATTGGGGATTTAGCGTGTATCCCGTAGTTCCCGGTCATGAAATTGTGGGGAAGGTTATTAAAGTTGGAGAAGGGGTAACCAAATTTAAAGCTGGTGATGTGGTTGCCGTGGGTTGTTTGGTAGATTCGTGCAGGTCATGCAACAATTGTAAAAATGACCTGGAACAATATTGCCCGCAATGGGTGGGTACTTATGGTGGCCATGATAAGTATTTGAATACGCCAACCTTTGGTGGCTATTCCGAGAGCATTGTGGTTGATGAACATTTTGTTTTAAAGGTTCCCAAAAACCTGGATCTTGCAGGTGTTGCGCCAGTACTTTGCGCAGGTATTACCACATGGTCACCGTTGCGCCACTGGAATGTTGGGAAAGGAAGTAAAGTGGCCGTCGTTGGTCTTGGTGGCCTGGGACATATGGCCATAAAACTGGCTGATGCACTAGGTGCAGATGTAACCTTGTTTTCAAGATCCCCAAACAAAACACAAGATGCTCTTGAGTTAGGGGCTGATCGGGTTGTGATATCCACCGATGAGGAGCAAATGACTGGCGTTCAGAATCATTTTGATGTCATTATAGACACTGTCCCTTATGCTCATGACATCAATCCATACATAGGAACCCTGAATACAGATGGCACCTTGGTTTTGGTAGGGTATTTGGGTCCGTTAGACCCCATGCTCAATTCAGTGCCCATGATTATGGGTCGTAAAACTGTTGCAGGATCTTTGATTGGCGGGATAGCAGAAACACAGGAACTATTGGATTTCTGCGGAAAGCATAATATTACCTCGGATGTTGAGATTATTAAAATTCAGGATATTAATCAGGCCTATGAGCGTATGATCAAAAGTGACGTACATTATCGATTTGTTATCGATATGGAATCGCTTAAAAGCTAAAACTGAATTCAATCCTAAATAAAAAACCGGTATATTCATTTATACTGGTTTTTTTATTCGCGGATCTTAAGTACAAGTGCACAATATGATGGAATGGTTACAATTTCCCTTTGGAAAATGCTGTAATTAGTGGCAGAGTTACTCTGACAATGCTTTTCATATACAAGCTGTATTTGTAATACCTTACTTTTGCATAAAAATTAATAAAGATGCAATCGTTTGACGAATTTAAAATCTCTAACCAACTGCGTTACGCTATTACTGATTTAGGATACGCCATACCAACACCAATTCAATCTCAGGCCTTTCCGGTAATTTCATCAGGTAAAGATGTTTTGGGTATTGCACAAACCGGAACAGGTAAGACCTTTGCCTATATGTTGCCCATTTTACAAATGCTTCCCTATTCAAAAGAAAAGCATCCGAGAGTTTTGATATTAGTTCCTACCCGCGAATTGGTAATACAGGTTGTTGAGGAGATTACCAAATTTAGCAAGTATCTTGACAATAGGGCAGTAGGAGTATATGGCGGCACCAATATAAACACTCAAAAAGCATTGTTGGATGAAGGTCAGGACATTGTTGTTGGAACCCCCGGCCGTTTGTACGATTTAATCTTAAGTCGTGCTTTGCGATTAAAATCGATTAAAAAATTAGTCATCGATGAAGTGGATGTCATGCTGGATTTAGGTTTCAGGTTTCAGCTTACCAATATTTTCGATTTATTGCCGGCAAATCGTCAAAACATCATGTTTTCGGCTACGATGACCGAGGATATAGAAGATTTAATAACTGATTTTTTTATTTCCTCCCAAAAGATTTCTGTTGCTTTAAGCGGAACGCCACTTGAAAATATTACGCAAAGTTGTTACGCAGTTCCCAACTTTTATACGAAAGTAAATTTGCTCGTTCACTTGCTGAAAAATACTGACACTTTTAAAAAGGTACTGGTTTTTGTTTCCAATAAAAGAAGTGCCGATAGGTTGTTTGAGGAATTACAAGGTTTCTATAATGACGAAATTTGTGTAATTCACTCAAATAAAACGCAAAACTACAGAATGAGGTCTGTTAAGCAGTTTGATGAAGGATTTAACAGGATTTTGGTCACCACCGACGTGATGGCACGTGGTCTCGATTTAAACGAAATATCCCATGTGATAAACTTTGACACCCCGGGATTTCCTGAAAATTACATGCATCGCATTGGTCGGACGGGTCGTGCAGAAAAAAAGGGGGAAAGCCTGTTGTTTTATTCAGAGAAAGAAATTGACGCCAAAAATGCCATTGAAGCACTTATGAATATGGAAATTCATCAAATTCCATTTCCCGGGGTCGTAGAAATATCCAAACGGCTTACAGCGGAAGAGCAACCTAAAGTTATTGAGCCCAATAATCCGCATAAACAAGCTAAAGAGAATGAACGAGGTGAAAGTTTTCACGAAAAGGCAGAAAAAAATAAGAAAACAAATGAAGGTGGGTCTTATAAGCGCATCATAAAAGCCAAATATAAAAAACCCAAGACCAGGGGTGACAAAAACTATAACAAACGAAAATAACTTTCGAGTAATTTTGCCCTATGATCAGAAACATCCAGTTAAGGGTACCTTTAAAGGAAGAAGGCCAGGAAGGCATACTGAAGCGCAAAGCTGCCCGTCACCTGGGTATTCCTGAAAATGATTTTACACTAAAAGTTCTCCGGAAGTCTATAGACGCGAGAAAGCCATCTATTTACTTCAATTACAAACTTGCTGTTTATATAAACGAAAAAGCTCCCGAAACTTCTGCCTACTCCTTTGATTATAAAGATGTTTCAAAAGGAAAACCCATTCATATCATCGGTTTTGGCCCGGCAGGTATGTGGGCCGCATTGCGCTGTTTAGAGCTTGGTTTCAAGCCTATTGTCCTGGAGCGGGGCAAAAATGTACAAAATCGTCGCAGAGATATAAAAGCAATCAATCAGGACCAGATCGTAAACGAGGATAGCAATTATTGTTTTGGGGAAGGCGGGGCAGGCACCTATTCCGATGGAAAATTATATACACGAAGTCTCAAACGAGGTGATGTCAGGCGTATTTTTGAAAGCCTGGTCCACCATGGTGCTACGGAGCAAATACTGATTGATGCGCATCCGCATATTGGCACGAATAAACTACCAAAAATCGTTCAAAACATTCGGGAAACAATACTGAGATTTGGCGGAGAGGTACATTTTAATAGTAAAGTAATTGATTTTATAATAGAGCATAATCAATTAAAAACCATCATTTTACAAAACGGAAATGAAATGCAGGTGACCAGGGTTATTCTGGCGACCGGCCATTCTGCGCGAGACATTTTTTACCTGCTTCAAAAAAAGAATGTTGCCCTAAAAGCGAAGTCTTTTGCTATGGGCGTTCGCGTAGAACACCCGCAACAAATTATTGATTCCATCCAATACCATTGCAAAGGCGAGCGTGATAAATTGCTTCCGGCCGCCGCCTATAGTCTGGTGCAACAAGTAAAGAATCGGGGGGTGTATTCGTTTTGTATGTGCCCCGGTGGTTTTATTGTTCCTGCTGCTACAGCTCCAGGGGAAGTAGTGGTCAATGGCATGTCCCCTTCCAAACGAAATAACCTTTTCGCTAATTCAGGTATTGTTGTGGAAATAAACGTGGAGGAAGATATTCCCAAATATGAAAAATACGGGGTCTTAAAAGGTTTGGAATACCAGAAGGATTTGGAACGTTTGGCCTTTACGGCTGGTGGTAGAACCCAAACCGCTCCTGCACAGCGTTTAACGGACTTTGTAGAGGGTAGATTTTCTTCAGATTTAAACCCAACATCTTATCAGCCGGGACTCAAATCAGCGCCTTTGCATTCACTCCTCCCTAAGTTAATAGGAGGTCGGTTAAGAACCGGATTTACCGAGTTCGGCAGGAAAATGAAAGGCTACTACACTTCAGAAGCCAATGTGGTGGGCGTAGAATCCAGGACTTCGTCTCCTGTAAATATCCCCAGAAACCAGCAACTTGAGCATCCGGAAATCAAAGGATTGTTCCCTTGTGGTGAAGGTGGTGGTTATGCCGGCGGCATCGTATCGGCGGCCATGGATGGTGAGCGTTGCGCTGAGGCCTCTGTGGTTGGATTGTGACTTATTTTTCCTCCATAAAGTCAATTACACCAATCTCCGCCTAAATAAGCGTATCTTCGCGCCTTAAATAAAAAAATGACATTCAAAGAACTCGGCCTGGCCGAACCCATACTTAAAGCACTTCAGGCAGAGGGCTACGAAAGACCCACCCCAATTCAGGAACAAGCGATTCCCATTCTCCTCAAAGGCAAAGACCTTTTGGGTGTCGCGCAAACAGGAACCGGAAAAACTGCGGCATTCGGATTACCCATACTGCACCATTTGCATAATGCACAAAACGGACAACAGGGAAAACGACGCCTGAAAGCACTAGTAGTAACGCCAACACGAGAACTGGCCATACAAATTGGCGAAAGTTTAACAGCCTATGGAAAATTCACACATTTGCGAAACACCGTCATCTTTGGGGGCGTCAAACAAGGGAAGCAGGTAAATGCACTAAGAAATGGCATTGATATCCTGATTGCCACACCCGGCCGCTTGCTGGATTTGATGAACCAGGGTTTTATATCATTTCGGGATTTGGAATTTGTAGTACTTGATGAGGCGGACCATATGTTGGATATGGGCTTTATTCACGACATTAAAAAGATCATCGCCAAACTACCCCCGAAAAGACAATCCCTTTTCTTTTCGGCTACCATGCCCAAAGATATTGTGGAGCTTTCCAGAAAAATGCTGGGCGATTATGAACGGGTAACCATCAAACCGGAACAGGCAACTGCAGAGAAAGTGGAGCAGGGGGTCTATTTCGTAAGTAAGGGCAACAAGCCCAAATTATTGGCACACCTTTTACAGGGGAGACCTGATGATTCGGTATTAGTGTTTTCCAGAACAAAACACGGTGCAGATAAAATCGTCAGAAAATTAAATCAGGCAGATATAAGCTCTGCTGCTATTCATGGCAATAAATCACAACCTGCAAGGCAGAAGGCCCTTGGAAACTTCAAAGATGGAAAATTAAAGGTACTGGTGGCCACGGATATCGCAGCAAGGGGCATTGATGTGGAGGAACTCTCGCTGGTCATCAATTATGACCTTCCCAATGTTTCGGAGACTTATGTACACCGGATCGGGCGAACAGGGCGTGCGAGTGCCAGCGGCATTGCATTTTCTTTTTGTGACCAGGAAGAACGGCCTTTGCTGCGGGATATTGAAAAACTCATCAAACAGGAAGTCCCCCGTATGCCCGAACACCAATTTGTGGGTGGCGAAGACGAAGCTGGAGTTGGCAAGGAACAAAGACCACAGCGAGCGAACAATCCGAATCGAAACAGAAACCGGAACCAGAATCGAAATTCAAACAGCAAGGGATCTCAAAATCAAAACAGGGGCAGAAACCGCAATAGGTTTTAAAACCAGGAGACGAAGTGTTTTGGCACACGGCCAAAATTTCCTTTTACATATGCGATAAAAAGTGATTACCCGGTGGGTAATGGTGTTTTTCAGCAAATTGCTGATTCCTGGACGTTGTACGGCCAAAGAATCATATCTACAATTATATAAAATAGCAAAGCCATATGGAAACTGTTTACAATACATTTGAACTACAATGTACCGCGCTATGCAATTTGAGCTTTGGATAAAAGCAGGACATAGCGCTTAGAAAAAAACTTGTAGATCATTTTAGCGACGAGCCAGCCGGCGCCTGCCATACCACAATTTCTCGTAAAATATTCAACAAAAAGATATCAAGCCATAAAAGGTAAAATATTGTCTTGACTTCACGAAAATATAAAAAATTCGAATTTAATTCTGTATTAAAGTATATATTTATGGAATGTTCGTAAACGGAACGCCTTGTGATAATTATATTGTATTCTTGACATAAATGTAAAGACTCTTGTTATCAAATAAGTGTTTATTTTCTTATCGATTCTGTTTCTTATAAAATTTATTTATTAAAAATCTTAACAATCTATTTTATTTATGCATGCGTACTTATTCCCTGGTCAGGGCACTCAATTTCCAGGTATGGGAAAAGAGTTATTTGATAAATCTAAACTGGCTCAAGAATATTTTAAAAAGGGCAATGATATTTTAGGATTTTCAATTACTGATGTAATGTTTGAAGGATCTGCTAAAGATTTGAAACAAACAAAGTTTGCTCAACCGGCAATTTTTTTACATTCATATATTCTGGCAAAAACGCTCGGTAATGAATTTAAACCCGATATGGTTGCCGGGCATTCTTTGGGTGAGATATCAGCTTTGGCTGCTATTGGCTCTTTAGATTTTGAATCGGCCCTGAAACTTATATCCAAGCGTGCTTCTCTTATGCAAAAAGTTTGTGAAGACGAAAATACAGGTATGGCAGTTGTTGTTGGATTATATGATGTTATCGTTAAGGATATCTGTAAAAAGATAGACGGAGTAGTTGTGCCTGCTAATTATAATGCCCTAAAACAAGTTGTTATTTCAGGTGAAATGAAGGCTCTAAAAGAAGCTTGTGAAAAATTAAGGCCAGGTGCTCTTGCAGTCATAAATTTACCTGTAAGTGGAGCATTTCATTCTCCCTTTATGAAGCCAATAATAAAAGAATTTAGAGCAGCGATAGAGGAAATAAAATTCAAAAACCCAATTTGCCCTATTTATCAGAATGTCACAGCACGACCGAGTGGCAATATAGAATTAATTAAGAAAAATTTAATCAATCAATTGACGCATCCTGTAATGTGGAGGCATACAATTCTGCACATGATTGAGGATGGAGCAACTGATTTTACGGAAATTGGCCCCGGACATTTTTTAAGAGGACTTGTTCGTCAAATCAATAAAAATATGAATACATACGGAATTTCGTAAAGGGCCAAAACACTTTTCAAACACATTTATAGTTATATAACTTTTTAAGGATTATCCACATATCTATTTTGACCAATTTCTACTGATTTTTCAGCTATTATTAATAATAGAGTTTATTTGTACTATAATGTCTCAATTTATGGCATTTTGTTTCGATAAAGCAAAGTATTTATCTCCTCTCTTTCTTTAATTTTTTCTTCTAAAAAATTTCTTAACAAAAGGTAATGTATCACCTATTAACTGATCTTCAAAAGAAGGGAAGGCAATGTCAGCGGAATGATATAATTATTAATTAATAACGCTTATACCTCGTAACTTACGTCTCTGTACTTTTATTTTAGATATTTAAAAGTATTTTGTTGCTTTGTTTAAGAATGAATACCAGCAATAATTTATATTATAGTAACACTAAGATATCTCTTTATTGGATATGTCAGTTCGTAGGATGGGGCATTGTTTCTATATATTGGGCCTATACGGTTTATACTAGAGATAACTATGGTGTGTTTTATACCTTTTTAAATTATGTGTTAGATATTTCTATTGGTATATTTTTAACCCATTTTTATAGACGATTTGCATTACAAAAAAAATGGAATGCACTATCCCTTAAGAGATTACTTTATAGAGTAGTTCCAAGCATCCTTCTTTTAGCAATTTTATATGTTTTGATGAACAATGTAAAATGGTATCTCTATTGGACTGCCATTGCAGGAGAAGAAAAAGATTTATGGAACGCACTTATTTATTGGGATCCAATATTACTTTCAGGTTTACGATTGATGTCTATCTGGATTCTGGCTTATCACTTATATCATTATTATCAAAGAGAAGTTGCGACTGCTAAAGAAAACGCACAATTATCTATTCTTACAAAACAAATTCAGCTAGATAATTTATCGGCTCAATTGAATCCACATTTTTTATTCAATTCGTTGAACTCTATTAAATCCTTAGTAGAGGAAAATCCAATTAAGGCGAGAAGAGCAATTGATCTATTATCGGATTTATTACGCTCCTCTTTATATGAAAAGGATGAAGATTTGATTTCGATAAAGGAAGAGCTAGCGCTTGTAAACGATTATATAGAATTAGAAAAATTACGTTTTGAAGAACGTTTAGCATTAAAGACCACTTTAGACAAAAGTTTAGAGAAAATAAAAATC